>NZ_JBEZIR010000116.1:0-28498 GCF_040651175.1 Kitasatospora sp. NPDC048540 | reverse complement strand
GATGATGCGGGACGCGAAGATCACCCAGATCTACGAGGGCACCAACCAGGTCCAGCGCATCGTGATGGCCCGCAACCTGCCGTAACGCGCACCGGGGACAGCCGTGAGCCCCCGTGCCGTCCGGCGCGGCGGCTCACGGCTGCTCCACGTGGTCCGGTCTCAGCGCGCCTGCCCGCCGTACCTGGCCCGCAACGCCTCCAACTCGTCGGCCACGCGCCCGGCATGGGTCGGCCGGCCGAGCAGGCGTTCCAGCCCGGACGGCTGGACGGCGGAGCAGCCGATCTCCCGGCCGTCCGCGAGTTCGATCACCAGACTGTTCCCGACGTCGAAGCCGCGGATGTCCGACCACGGCACCTGGCGCGATCCCAGGATGTTCACCACCTGCACCCCGCGATCGGTGACGGCCACCCGAAGCCGTGAGATCCGTACCCCCAGCGCGGCCATGCCCAGGTAGAGGAGCAGGAAGAGGGCCAGGCCGGGACGGGGGAAGTCCGGTGACAGCGGGCTGTCCGCGGCCGCCAGCCCGGCGGCCACCGCGACCAGCGCTGCCCCGCTCGCCGGATAGGTCCTGTTCCGGAACGCACGCACGGCCTGGATCCTCCGAGTATCCGGGTCGCGGGGCCTGCCGGGTGCAGCGCCGGGCGGACCCGGTCCGAATCTACGCCAGGCTCTTGGCACTGCCGGTCGCCGCCGGGCGGAAGCCCAGGCGGCGGGCCGGGGCGCCGGCCCAGATCTCGTTCGGGCCGGTGGAGCGGGTCAGGACGGCGTTGGCGCCGACGATGGTGCCGGCGCCGACGGTGAGGACGCCCGACTTGCAGACGATCTTCGCCCCGGCGCAGACCACCACACCGTCCTCCAGCACCACCCGCCGCATCGGGCTGAGCTCCTGCGGCACCCACGGATCCGCCCGCCCGATGGTGACGCCGTTGTAGAGCGTGACGTCCGCACCGAGCGTGGTGTACGGGTGCAGCACGGTGCCGAAGCCGCGGTGGAAGACGGTCAGCCCCGGGCCGATCTCCACCGCCGCCGGGACCTCCATCCCGTACAGCGCGAGCGCCTCCTGGACCAGCCGCCCGAGCAGGCGGTGGCGGCGGAGTCGGATCAGGGAGGTCACCAGCGACATGGCCACCAGTGTGGCGGCGCTGCGGCGGACCGTCGGCCGGTCCGCCGCGACACGCCGCGAAGGCGTCAACGTCCGTACGGCTACTTGACGTCGGGCATCGCGGTGTCGTTCTTCATGGCGTCGAAGACCAGCTTCGACTTGGCCGGGTCCCACTTGACCGCGGACTCGCCGGTCGGGGTGTGGAAGTCGGGGTTGCCGATCGGCACGGTGATGCTCTTCCCGTCGCCGCTGGAGACGCCCTTCATGGCGAGGAACAGCGACCCGAGGTCGGTCAGGCCGGCGTCGTCGTCGACGATCAGCGTGCCGAGGCCGGAGCTGACCATCGGGTAGAAGGTGAACGGGTTGAGCAGGGTGGCCGGGGAGGCGGCCTGCTTGGCCAGCGCGCCCAGGAACTTCTGCTGGTTGCGCATCCGGCCGAGGTCCTGGTCGGCCATCTGGTGGCGCTGCCGGACGAAGGCCAGCGACTGGGCGCCGGTCAGGGTCTGGCAGCCGGCCTTGAGGTTCAGCCCGGAGTCCTTGTCGGAGACGGCCTGGTCGATGCACATGTCGACACCGCCGACCGAGTCCACGATGCCGACGAAGCCGGCGAACCCGATCTCGGCGTAGTGGTCGATGTGGATGCCGGTGTTGGACTCCACGGTCTGCACCAGCAGCCGGCCGCCGCCGCGGGCGAAGGCCGCATTGATCTTGGAGGTGGCGGCGGGCACGGTCTTGCCGTTGCCGCTGGTGTCGGGGTGCGCCGGGATCTGCACCCAGGAGTCGCGCGGGATCGACATCAGGGTGTTCCCGTGGTCCCCGATGTGCAGGATCATCATCGAGTCGCTGCGCTTGCCCTCGGCGGAGCCGGTGTGCAGCGAGTCCTCCTCCGCGTCGGAGAGCCCGGCGCGGCTGTCGGACCCCACGATCAGCCAGTTGGTGCCCTTGCCCTCGGCGGGCCGCCCGGCGTAGCCGGCCAGCACGTTCTCGTGGTTGAGCTGGGAGTCGGCCCAGAAGTAGGTGCCGATGCCGGTCACCAGCAGCGTGGTGACGACGGCCAGCGCGGCCACCTTGATCTTGCGGCGGCGCGGCCAGCGGGACCGGCCGGCGGCGGGCGCCCCCGGCGTACCCGGCCCGCCCGGACCACCGGGAGCCCCCGGCCCGCCCGGCCCGCCGGGACCCGGCCGCCCGGGGTGCTGGCGCGGCACCGGTCTGCCGGGCGGCGCGGCCGGTACCGCCGACGGGGCGGCCGGCCCGGCGGGCGCCGGGATGCCGGCGCCGCGCGGGTTGAGCTCGGGCGGCAGCGGCGGCTCCGCGGCCGGCCCGCCGTAGCCCGGGGCCTCGCCGTACCCCGGGGCGCCGTAGCCCTGGCCCTCGGCGCCCTGGTCGCCGTAACCCTGTCCGCCGTGGCCCTGACCACCCTGGCCGGGGCCGCGCCGGCCCTGACCGTACGACCCGTACCCGCCGCCGCCCGGGCGGTCCTCCTGCCACGTGTTCATGTGGGGAAGGATGCCCGAAAGCGGCAGCCCGCAGTGCTGCCGGGTCGGCTGCGGGGCCGCTTGTAACAGAGCTGATGCAGGGCCCGGATCGTTCAGCGGGAAATGTTCAGGGGCTGGAACCAACCTTGACCGCCCGGAAACGCCCGTGTTTGCATGACGGGCATGGAACAGCGATGGACTCTCACGCGTCGGCTCCACGTCGACCTGGTGCGGGTGTCCGGCGCGCTGTGTCGCGGCTGACCGCTCGCCGCCCTTCTGCCTGAACCCGCCGCACCCGCGCCCCGCGCTGCCGTGCCCCGCGCCGGCGGCCGCTCCCGTGTCCGCGCCCCGCGCCGGCCCGTCCCGCTTCCTGCCACGGTGCCCGCCGACCACCGGCACCGTCCTGCCCCGAGGTGATCCCCATGGCCACCGTCCTGTCCGTGTCCGGCTCCCCGTCCGCGACCTCCCGCACCACCCGGCTGCTCCGCCACGTCGACGCCCGCCTGACCGCCCGCGGCCACCGGGTGGTCCCGTTCGAGGTGCGCGCCCTGCCCGCCGAGGCGCTGCTGGCCGGTGACCTCTCGCACCCCGAACTGGCCCGCGCGGTCGAGCTGTTCGCCGAGGCCGACGGCGTGGTGATCGGCACCCCCGTCTACAAGGCGGCCTACTCGGGCCTGCTGAAGGCCCTGCTGGACGTGCTCCCGCAGTACGCGCTGCGCGGCCGCACCGTGGTCCCGCTGGCGACCGGCGGCTCCACCGCGCACGTGCTGGCGGTGGACTACGCGCTGCGCCCGGTGCTCAGCGCGATGGGGGCCGGGCACATCACCCAGGGCTGGTTCGTGCTGGACCGGCACATCACGGTCCGCGAGGACGGTTCCACCGAACTGGAGCGGGAGACGGACGTGCTGCTCACGCCGGTGGTGGAGGCCTTCGCGGCGGCGCTGGAGCGCAGGCCGGCGCCGGCGCTGGCCGGCTGAGCCGCGGGGCGGCGCGGCGGTACGGCGGGCCGGTCCGGGTGCGCGCACCCGGACCGACCCTCACCCCCGTCCCCTGGTCCCCTAGGGGGAGGTGCCGCGCACCCCGTACATCTCCCGGTCGGTCGGCTTCCTCCCGGCGGATGAGGTGCCGTCCCCACCGCTCTCCTAACGTGGTCCTTATCCCCCCTCGCCACCCGGTGGTGGTGCCGGCCCCAGGCCGGAAAGGGGTGCGGGCCCCATGGCCGACGCACCCCCGCGACCGCCAGGCTCGGGGGGCCAACGGGTGGAACCAGGACAACGAGGAGACTCCAGTGACGACGGCAGCCAACGCCGTGCACAGCGCCCAGCAGTCCGGCGGGCGGGCCGCCAGCGCGGCCAGTGCCCGCCAGGTGACCAAGGCGTACGGCGCCGGGGAGACCCGGGTGACGGCACTCGACGCCGTCGACGTGGACATCGAGCGGGGCCGGTTCACCGCGATCATGGGCCCCTCGGGGTCCGGCAAGTCGACCCTGATGCACTGCCTGGCCGGGCTGGACACGGTCACCGAGGGCCGGATCTGGATCGGCGACACGGAGATCACCGGGCTGAAGGACAAGCAGCTCACCCAGCTCCGCCGGGACAAGATCGGCTTCATCTTCCAGGCGTTCAACCTGCTCCCCACGCTCAACGCGCTGGAGAACATCACGCTGCCGATGGACATCGCCGGCCGCAAGGCCGATGCCGCCTGGCTGCAGCAGGTGATCGACACCGTCGGCCTGTCCGAGCGCCTCAAGCACCGGCCGACCCAGCTGTCCGGCGGCCAGCAGCAGCGCGTCGCGGTGGCCCGCGCCCTGGCGGCCCGCCCGGAGATCATCTTCGGTGACGAGCCCACCGGCAACCTCGACTCCCGCTCCGGCGCCGAGGTGCTCACCTTCCTGCGCCGCTCGGTCGACGAGCTCGGCCAGACCATCGTCATGGTGACCCACGACCCGGTCGCCGCCGGCTACGCGGACCGGGTGCTGTTCCTCGCCGACGGCGCCCTGGTCGACGACATGACCGCCCCCACCGCCGACTCCGTCCTCGAGCGCATGCGCCGTTTCGACGGCAAGCGCACCAGCTGATTCGGAGCCGGAAACCCCCATGCTGCTCAAGACCTCGCTACGGAGCTTCCTCGCCCACAAGGGGCGGATGATCCTCTCGCTGATCGCCGTGGTGCTGTCGGTCGCCTTCGTGTCCGGCACCCTGGTCTTCGCCAACACCGCGACCAGCACCTTCGACAAGCTGTTCGCCTCCACCGCCTCCGACCTCTCGGTCAGCAAGGCCGTCGAGGAGTCCGACCAGAACGGGCCGCCGCGCGGCGTCAAGCCCGCCACCGTCCCGGTGGACACCGTCTCCCGGCTGGCCGGCCTGCCGGGCGTCCGGACCGCCCTCGGCCAGGTGTTCAGCCAGTCGACCGTCCTGGTCGACCCGGTCGCCAACAAGGTGGTCGGCCCGACCCAGGGCGCACCCACCATCGTCGGCAACTGGACCGACTCCCCGCGCAGCGCCCTCGACCTGACCTCCGGCCACCTCCCGCAGGGCCCGGATGACCTGGTGCTCGACGCCGACACCGCCGCCAAGGCGCACCTCGGCCTCGGGAGCAAGGTCCGGGTCGTCGCCACCAGCGGCAACTACGACTTCACGCTGTCCGGCATCGCCACCTTCCGGACCACCAACCCCGGTGCGGCACTGGCCTTCCTGGACACCGCCACCGCCCAGAAGACCCTGCTCGGCGAGGTCGCGTACACCTCGGTCGACCTCTTCGGCGACGGCAGCCGCACCGACGACCAGCTCAAGCAGGAGGCGCTGGCCGCACTCGGCAGCGGCTTCCAGGGCAAGACCGCGGCCGACCAGAAGGCCGACGGCGCCAAGGGCGTCGGCTCCTTCCTGGACTTCATGAAGTACGTGATGCTCGGCTTCGCCGGGATCTCGCTGCTGGTCGGCGGCTTCCTGATCATCAACACCTTCTCGATGCTGGTCGCCCAGCGCACCCGCGAGATCGGCCTGCTGCGGGCCCTCGGCGGCAGCCGCAAGCAGGTCAACCGCTCGGTGCTGATCGAGGCGCTGATCCTGGGCCTGCTCGGCTCCACCCTCGGGCTGGCCGCCGGCCTGGGCCTCGCGGTCCTGCTGATCCAGCTGATGAAGCTGCTCGGGATGAACCTGGACGCCTCCTCGCTGGAGATCACCTGGACCGTCCCGGTCGCCTCGTACGCGGTCGGCATCCTGATCACCGTGCTGGCGGCCTGGGTCCCGGCCCGCCGGGCGAGCCGGATCTCTCCGATGGCCGCCCTGCGCGACCACGGCACCCCGGCCGAGGCCTCCGCCAACCGGATCCGCACCGTCATCGGGCTGGTCCTCACCGCGCTCGGCGTGGCCGGCCTCGGCGCCGCGGCCGCCGCGCACAAGGCCGCCGACGGCGGACTGCCGCTCGGCGCCGGGATCGTGCTCACCCTGATCGGCTTCGTGGTGCTCGGCCCGCTGCTGTCCACCGGGGTGGTGCGGGTGCTCGGCGCCGCGCTGCCGGCCCTGTTCGGCCCGTCCGGCAAGCTGGCCCAGCGCAACGCGATGCGCAACCCCCGCCGTACCGGCGCCACCGCGGCCGCCCTGATGATCGGCCTGGCCGTGGTCACCGGCGCCTCGGTGGTCACCAACTCGATGGTCAGCTCGGTCAACGCGCAGATCGACGACTCGGTCGGCGCCGACTACGTGATCACCGCCAACAGCCCGCTCACGCCGGCCATGGCGGACGCCGCCCGCACCACCCCGGGCGTCAGGACGCTGATCGAGCAGAAGCAGCTGCAGGTCACCTTCGGCACCCCGGACGGGAAGCACCCCAAGTCCCCGCTGCTGGTGGTCACCCCCAACTTCACCGAGGGCTTCCGGATCCCGGCCGTCTCCGGCCGGACCGAGGACGCGCTCGGCGGCGGCATCTCGGTGGACCAGAAGTTCGCCACGGAGCACGGCGTCAAGGTCGGCGACCGGCTCACCGTCGACTACGGCCAGGGCCGGACCCAGAGCCTGCCGGTCGGCGTGGTCACCGAGAGCGGATCCGTCCTCAACGGACTGCCCTTCACCTCCTTCGGCACGGTCGCGAAGGTGCTGCCCGCCGACGAGATCCCCGGCGACGACCAGATCTTCGGCATCGCGGACCCGGGCGCGGACAAGGACCGGACCCTGACCGCCCTGCAGAAGTCGCTGGAGACCTACCCGCAGGTCCAGGTGCAGGACCGGGCCGGGCTCAAGGACCTCATCCAGAGCCAGGTCAACCAGCTGCTCTACATGGTCTACGGCCTGCTCGGCCTCGCCATCGCCGTCGCGGTCCTCGGGGTCGTCAACACCCTGGCCCTGTCGGTGGTGGAGCGGACCCGCGAGATCGGCCTGCTGCGGGCGATCGGCCTCTCCCGCCGCCAGCTGCGCCGCATGATCCGGCTGGAGTCCGTGGTGATCGCGGTCTTCGGCGCCCTGCTCGGCTGCGGGCTCGGCCTCGCCTGGGGCGTCACCGCCCGCAAGGTGCTGGCCGACCAGGGCCTGGACGTGCTGACCGTCCCGACCGCGACGATCGTCTTCATCCTGGTGGCCTCGGCCGTGATCGGTCTGCTGGCCGCGCTCGTCCCGGCCTTCCGGGCCGGCCGGATGAACGTCCTGGCGGCCATCGCCACCGACTGACCGCACCACCACGGGGGACGCGGGGGCCGGGCACCATGCCTGGCCCCCGCGGCATGCCCGGCTCGGGGGCGCCCGGTCACGGGCAGCCGACCTCGGCCCCGGTCTCGGCGGCCGGATCGGCCGGGCCCGGCGTCCCGCCCGCGGCCGCCGGCGAGGCACCCGCGGAGGGCCGGGCCGGCGGCGGGCCGCTCGACGGCGCCCCCGTCACACCCCGGTAGTCGGTACCGGCCACCACCTGCACGGTGGCACCGAGACCGGGCGCCTCGGCCAGTTCGGCGCCGGGCAGCGCCGCCGCCACCGTACGGGCCGACTCGTCCCAGTGCGGGTCGTAGCGGACGGTGGTGCGCACGGCGGTCGTGTCGCCGGTGTTGGCGGGCGTACCGGTGGTGGCGAACCCGGCGCCGCGCAGGTCGGCGTCGACCCGGGCGGCCAGGCCCTGGACGGCGGAGCCGTTGAGCACCTGGACCCGGATCTGTCCGGGCGCCACGCTCCCGGCGGGCACCGGGGCGGCGGACGGCCCGGGGGCGGGCCGGTCGGTCAGCGGCCGGCCGTGCCGCAGTGCGTCGAACAGCGCCTCGGCGCGGGGCCGGTCCCACAGCACGGTCGAACCCCAGCCGCTGACCTGGTGGTCGAGCGCGGCCAGCGGCACGGTGGCGAAGTCGGCGTCGGAGGCGGACAGCTCCTTCAGCCGGGAGACCAGCCGGAGCAGGTCGTCGCCGGTCAGCTGCTGGTCGGCCTTGACCGAGCTCAGCACCGTCCGGGTGACCTGGCCCAGCCGGGCCGGGTCGAGCAGGGTACCGGCGGTGGCGGCCTGCCGGAGCAGCTGGGCGAGGAAGCGGTGCTGGCGGTGCATCCGGCCGAGGTCGGAGCTGCCGTCGACGTGCCGGGCCCGGACGTACTTGAGCGCGCCGGCGCCGTCCAGCCGGGTGGTGCCGGCCGGCAGGTCCAGGCCGGAGTAGTCGTCCTTGAGCGGCTTGCTGGTGCACACCTCCACCCCGCCCACGGCGTCCACGGCGGCGACGAAGCTGAGGAAGTCGACCTGGAGGTAGTGGTCGATCCGCACGCCGGTGTTCTGCTCGACGGTGCGGACGGTGAGCTGGGCGCCGCCCATGCCGTACGCCGCGTTGATCCGGCCCTTGGCAGCGGGCACCTGCCGGTGGGTGGCGGGGTCCTGGTGCTCGGGGATGTCCACGTACGAGTCGCGGGGGACGGAGACCACGCTGGCCCGGCCGCCGCCGTCGGCGAGCTGGACGATCATCATGGTGTCGGTGCAGTGGCAGGACTCGCCGCCGGCGTGCAGGACCTGCTTCAAGGTGGCCTCGGGGATGCCCTCGCGGTCGTCGGTGCCGACCACCAGGAAGGTGGTGACGCCGTCGTCGGCGGGGCGCTCGTGGTCGCCGCTGAAGGCGTCCACCCGGTCGATCGCGTCGCTGACGCCGTTCACCATCGCCCAGCCGCCGCAGGAGGCCGCCAGCACGGCCAGCGACAGGGCGCCCGCCGCCCACTGGGCCCAGCGTCGGCGGGGCGGGCGAGCGGGGCGGCGCGGGCGGGACGGGGGCATCCTCTGGATGGTAGGGGCGTGGTCCGGGCGGTCCGGCGCGCGGCGCGCCGGGCATCCGGGCGAGCAGGCACGTTCCGTCGGAAGCCTCCTGATCACGGCGTCGAACCTGGTGGGTACCCGCATCTGACAAGGGCGGGTATGCGCCGGTACGGTGGGGCCCGATGAACACCAAGGCTGCTGAAGAGCTGCCGGCGGTCTCCGTGATCATGCCGGTGCTCAACGAGGAACGTCACCTCCGCACCGCTGTCCGCCGGATCCTGGAACAGGACTACCCCGGCGCGATCGAGGTGGTGATCGCGCTCGGTCCGTCCACCGACCGGACCGACGAGATCGCCGCCGAACTGGTCGCCGCGGACCCGCGGGTGCGGACCGTGCCGAACCCCACCGGCCGCACGCCCGCCGGGCTGAACGCAGCGATCCGCGGCTCGAGCCACCCGATAGTGGTCCGGGTGGACGGCCACGGCCTGCTCACCGACGGCTACATCGCCACCGCGGTGCGGCTGCTCGGCGAGATGGACGCGGCCAACGTCGGCGGCATCATGCACGCCGAGGGCGAGAGCGAGTGGGAGAAGGCCGTCGCGGCCGCCATGACCTCCAAGATCGGCGTCGGCAACGCGGCCTTCCACACCGGCGGCCTGGCCGGCCCGGCCGACACCGTCTACCTGGGGGTGTTCCGCCGCGAGGTGCTGGAGAAGCTGGGCGGCTACAACGAGGAGTTCATCCGCGCCCAGGACTGGGAGCTGAACTACCGCATCCGCCAGGACGGCGGCCTGGTCTGGTTCACCCCGCAGCTGCGGGTCACCTACCGCCCCCGCCCGAACGTCCGGGCGCTGGCCAAGCAGTACAAGGACTACGGCCGTTGGCGCCGGGTCGTCACCCGCTACCACCGCGGCTCGGTCAACCTGCGCTACCTCGCCCCGCCCGCCGCGGTCGCCGCCATGGCCTCGGCCCTGGTGCTCGGCGCGCTGGTGCACCCGGCCTTCCTGGCCGTCCCGCTCGGCTACCTGGCGGCCATCCTCGGCGGTTCCGCGCTGGAGGGCCGCGGCCTGTCCGCCAAGGCCCGGCTGCAACTGCCCCTCGCCCTGGTCACCATGCACATGAGCTGGGGCTTCGGCTTCCTCACCTCCCCGCGTTCACTGGCCCGCCGGGTGATCGCGAGCACCGCACCGGCCCCGATGGTCCCGGGCGGCGACGAGCGGCAGGCCCGGCTGCGGCCGACTGCGCCATAACCCTCCGGCCGCCCCGCCCCGGGCGCTATCGTCCCCGCCATGGGGATTGCTGAGGGGGCGCCGGCCCGGACCGGTGTACGCGTCGAGCCGACCGCGGACGTCGACGAGCGGGCCGTGATCGGTCCGGGGAGCACGGTCTGGCACCTGGCGCAGGTGCGCGAGGACGCCGAGATCGGGGCCGACTGCATCGTCGGCCGGGGCGCCTACGTGGGCCCCGGCGTGCGGATCGGCGACCGGGTCAAGCTGCAGAACCACGCGCTGGTGTACGAGCCCGCGGTGCTGGAGGACGGCGTGTTCGTCGGCCCGGCCGCGGTGCTGACCAACGACCTGTACCCGCGCTCGGTCGACGTCGACGGCAGGCTCAAGCGCGGCGACGACTGGCACGCCCGCGGGGTGACGCTCCGCCGGGGCTGCTCGATCGGTGGCCGGGCGGTGCTGGTGGCGGGGGTGACGGTGGGCCGCTGGGCGCTGGTCGCGGCCGGCGCGGTGGTGCACCGGGACGTCCCCGACTTCGCGCTGGTGGCCGGGGTCCCGGCGCGCCGGATCAAGTGGGTGGGCCGGGCCGGCGAGCCGCTGGCGGACGCCGGTGGCGGGCGCTGGCGCTGCCCGCGCACCGGCGAGGAGTACGTCGAGGCCGGCGGCGTGCTCTCCGAGGCCCCCTGACGGCAGCCGTCGGCCCGCGGTCAGTGCGTGCCGGTGCGGCCCTGGACGCAGCCGCCCTCGTCGCCCTGGTGCACGGCGACGTCCGAGGGCACCGCGCTGGGCACCGGCGCGGGCGCCGCGGCGGCCCCGCCGCCCGGCTGGTAGTCCGCGCCGAGCGTGACCACCACACCGCGGCCGCCGCCGCCCGCCGAGACGGCGGACTCCGGCAGCCCCAGCGCGGCGGCCACGGCGAGCGCGCCGGCCCGCTGGTCGGCCTGGGCGTAGCGCACGCTGCTGGTCCGTACGCCGGTCCCGGCTCCGGTGCCGGGCGAGGCGCGGTAGCCGAGGCCGCTGAGCTTCTTGCCGGTCTCGGCGGCCAGGTTGGGCTGCGGGGTGCCGTTGAGGACCTGGACGGTGACCGTGCCCGGGTCCACCGGCGGTGCAGCGGGCGAGGACGGTGCGGCGGGCTGCGGGTCGGCGGCCGGCGAGGCGGCGGGGTCGGCGCCGCCGGAGTGGTCCTCGGTGCCGTTCAGCGTCCGGTCGGCCAGGATCAGCGCGAACAGCCCGTCGGCGCCGGGCTGGACCAGCCGGTCCTTCTCCCGCAGCGACTTGTCCGGGTCGTCGTGGGTGTACTCGGTCGGGGGCTGGACGAAGCTGATCTCGGCGGGCTTGATGTTGTGCAGGCTGGAGGCCAGTTCGGCCAGCTTGAGGGTCCCGGCGATCGGGTCGTCGACGGTGATGGACCTGGTGGCGGCCTCCACCACCGGGAAGGCCTTGGTCGGGTCGAGCAGCGTGCCCTGGTCGGTGACCTTCTTCAACAGCGAGGCGAGGAAGGCCCGTTGCATGGCGAAGCGGCCGATCGCGGTGCCGTCCTGGACCTGCTTGCGGGTGCGCACGAACTGCAGGCCCTGCTCGCCGTTGAGCTTGGTGACCCCGGCGGGGAGGTCGAGTTCGGAGTCCTTGTCCTTGATCGGCTGGCAGAGGTTGACCTCCACCCCGCCGACCGCGTCGGTGATGTCCTTGACGCCCTGGAAGTTGACCAGCACGTAGTGGTCGATCTTCAGATGGGTGATCGACTGCACGGTGTCCTGGACGCACCCCGGACCGCCGTGCCCCAGCGCCTCGTTGAGCGGCCGGTGCTTCAGCGGCGCGTGCGTCTCGCCGTTCACCACGCACTTGGGGTGGTCGATCAGGGTGTCCCGGGGCAGGTCGAGCGCGACGGCGGCGCGCTTGTCGGGGTAGACGTGCAGCACGATGTTGACGTCGTTGTTGCCCGCCCCGACGTTGTCGCGGTCGCCGTAGCCGCCGCCGAGTCCCTTGCGGCTGTCGGTGCCGATGATCAGGATGTTCATCGCCACCCGGCCCTGGGCGTCGGCCTGTCCGGGCGGCGGCGGTGCGTTGCCCGCGCCGAGCGGGGCGTGCTGGAGGTTGGCGTCCAGGTGCCTGAGGTAGAGGTAGCCGCCGCCGCAGCCGGCCATCACCAGGGCGCCGGTGGTCAGGGCGACCGGCTTGATCCAGCGGCGTATGCCGGACCTCCGGGCCCGTCGGCGGCCCCGGCGGGTACCGCCGGCCGGCCGGCGTTCCGCGGCGTGGCCGCCATCTGGTTCCGTGCCCTCGTCCATCCCTGTTCCCCCGCCCGTCCGTTCGATACCCCGTGAGTGTTCGAACGGACAAGCTACCCGAGGGCACGCCTCGGTTGCAGCTTGATCACAGCGCCGGTCCACGCGCGGGGCGGGCGGCCTGACGCTCCGTCGAGGGCACCGTCACCCGGTGTGCTCGACAGGCCGGGCCTCCCGCCCTTCCATACGCGCCGGGGGCGTCAGAAGGTGCACGGTGGGCGTGAGTTATTTCGCACAGACGTTGGTGTCGTCCGCCTGCACCCGCTGGAGGTCCTTCGGCGCCTCGGCCGGAGCGGCCGCGGCGGTGCCCGGGGCGGCCCCGAGGAAGTCCTTGCCGAGCACCACCACCAGGGCGTCCTTGGCGCCGAGTTGGGAACTCTGCTGGACGGCGGTGGCCGGCAGGCCGAGCGCCGCCGCCAGCGCGGCGGCCTGGTCGGCCTTCCCGGCCGGGTACGAGACGCTGCTGGCCTCCGCAGCCTCCGCGTTGCTGCCGGTCGCCGCCTTGGCGAAGCCCTTGCCCTGCAGGGTGGCCACCGCCTTCGAGGCCTGCTGCGGCTGGCCGGTGCCGTTGCGGACGGTGGCCCGGACGGCCGCGCCGTCCACGTCGGGGGCGGCCGGGGCGGCGGGGGGGCTCGGGGCGGCGGGCGCGGCGGAGGCGGCCGCGTCGGCGGCCTGCTGCACCTCGGTCAGCGAACGGTCGTTGGCGATCATCGAGAAGAGCTGCTCGGAGTCGCCCGGCTTGAGGATCAGCCGGTCGTTGTCCTTGGGATCGTCCAGCACCGGCACGGTGGTGAAGGTGATGTTCTTGGTGTCGACCTTGCTCAGGTCCAGCGCCAGGTCCTTGAGCTTGTCGACGCTGCCGATGCCGGAGTCGACGGTGAGCGCCTTGGTGGCGGCGTCCGCGAGGCTCCACAGCTTGGTCGGGCTGGTCAGGGTGTCACCGCTCTTGATCTTGCGGATCATCGAGCTGATGAACTGCTGCTGCAGCGGGATCCGGGTGAGGTCGCCGCCGAAGCCCACCGCGTGCCGGGTCCGGACGAAGGCCAGCGCCTCCTCGCCCTGCACCACGTGCTTGCCCTTGGTCATGTTCAGGTGCGAGTCGGGGTCGTTGATCGGCTTGGCCGCGCAGACCTCCACCCCGCCGACGGCGGTGGACAGCGTCTTCACCGCCTCGAAGTTGACCATCATGAAGTGGTCGATCCGGATCCCGGTGGCCTTCTCCACGGTCTTCCAGGTGCAGCCGGGGTCGCGGCCGTCCTGGCCGAGACTGGTGTTGAACATCGCCCGCGCGCTGCCCGGGATCTTCTTGGTGCCGCTCTGGCACTCCGGGATCGGCAGCATCAGGTCACGGGGGATGCTCATCACCGTCGCGTTGCTGCGGTCCTTGGCGACGTGGAACAGCAGGGTGGTGTCGGCGTGCCCGGTGCTGCCCTCGTCGCCGTACTCGCGGCCGAGGCCCTCCCGGCTGTCGGTTCCGATCACCAGGATGTTGAGCGCGTCGCCGGCCGCCTGCGGCCGCTCGGCCTCGCTGCCGACCTGGACCTCGACCGAGCTGATGTTGTTGTTGAAGTGCTGGTACGCGTAGTACGCGCCGCCGCAGCCGGCCACCAGTACCAGCGCCGCGACCCCGGCGGTCCACTTGAGCGCGCGCCTGCGCGGCTTGGAACGGCCGCCCTTGCGGCGGGCGGCGCGGCCACCGTCGCCGGGGCCGGTCGGTGTGAGCGGTGCGACCGCGGGCTCCGAACGGGGCCCGGGCATCCGGGCCGGGCCCGGCGCGGTGCGCCCCGGTCCGGCCTGCGGCGGGACGACGGGCGCAGGCCCGTCCAGGTTCAGCCGGAACTCGCCGGTCTGCGGGTCGAGGACCCACTGATCGGCCGGGTCGACCTCCTCGGGCAGCGGGACCGCGAGGCGGTTCGGCTGCCGGTGTCCGCTGTTCACCCCGGACACCCTAGACGAGCCGCACCGGTGGTTCGGTCACGGTGTGACAGCTGCCACACTGCCAATTCCCAATGAACCGGGCCAAAGAGCCCGAGTCGTCTTCACATTTCGTGCCCAACCCGGCCGCGTCCGCCGCGGCGGCCCGGACCGGGTCCGGGGCCGGATCAGCCGGCCGGGCAGACGTCCTGGTCGGCGGTCCGGCCCTCGAGCGACGGGCTGGCCGCCGCCGTCCCGGGGTCCGCCGGGGCCTGCTGCGCGCCGGGCGTCGCACCGGCCTGCGGCGAGGCGTCGGGCGAGGCGTCGGGCGAGGCGTCCGGTGACGGGCCGGGGGATCCGTCCGGTGCGGTCCCCGTCACCGGGCCCAAAGAGGCGCTCGGCCGTACCGTGACCTGCTGGTCCGCCCGCAGCGCCGCGAACAGCCGGTCGGTGTCCGGCTGGACGAACTCGTCCCGGTTGGCGTTGTAGCGGTACGGCCGGCGCGGGGTGGTGAGGAAGGTGATCTCGTTCGGCGGCATCGAGCGCAGCCGCTGCGCCAGGTCGTACAGCGCGCCCAGCCGGCTCAGTCCCGGATCCGCGGTGATCGAGGAGGTCGCCGCGTCCAGCAGCGGCCACAGCTTGGTCGGGTTGAGCAGCACACCCTGCGACTGCACCTTGCGCACCAGGGCCGCCAGGAACTGCTGCTGGCGGCCCATCCGGTCGGTGTCGCTGCCGTTGCCGAGGCTCTCCCTGGCCCGCACGTAGCCGAGCGCCTGTTCGCCGTGCAGCACCTGGCGGCCGGCGTCCAGGTCCAGCTTGGCGTCCCGGTCGTGGATCGGCGCCGGGACGCACACCTCGACGCCGCCCACCGCGTCGACCATCCGCTTGAAGCCGGTGAAGTCGAGGATCACGTGGTGATCGACCCGGATCCCGCTGATCTGCTCCACCGTCCGGATGGTGCAGGCCGCGCCGCCGGTCTCGAAGGCCAGGTTGAACTGGCCGAGCCCGCCGCGCGAGCGGCTGCCGTCCGGCAGGTCGCAGGGCGGCACGGTGACCATCACGTCGCGCGGGATGGAGACGGCGGTGGCCCGCCGCCCGCCTGCGGCCAGGTGCAGCAGGATCACGGTGTCCGAGCGCTGCCCGCCGGTGGAGCCGTACGCGGAGTTGGCCCCGCCGCGGTCGTCGCTGCCGATCAGCAGGATGTTCTCGGCGTCGCCGGCGACCGGGGAGGGCCGGTCCGACTCCCGGCCGAGCAGTCGGCCGGTGGCGGTGTCGGTCCTGATGTTCCCGTTCAGCTTGCGGTAGGCGAGCCAGGCCAGCGTGCCGCCGACCAGCAGCACCAGGGACAGCAGCCCGGCGACCAGGGCCAGCCAGTGGCGTCGCAGGAACGAGCGGCGCCCCCCTCCCTCGCGGGTCGGGGGGCGCTCGCCGTCCTCCTGCTCCACTGCCATCGGGGGATCCGTACCCCGGTGGCGCGGGCTGCATCAGCTCAGACGCAGAGTCACCCGTTCGGATTCGATCCGCTTCTCCCACTGGTCGGCCGTCAGCTGTCCCGAGTTGCGGCACAGCACCACCGAGGCGCCGGCCGCCAGCGGCGCCAGCAGGCCCGCCTCCAGCCCGGCCCAGTCGTCGTACGACTGGGTGCTGAGCACCCGGTCGCCGGGGCCGAGGCCGAGCCGGGCGGCGCCGGCCCTGGCCAGCTCGACGGTCTGCTCGCCGGTCAGCTTCAGCGGCAGCCCGTCGGTGCTGGTCTCCAGCGCCGGGGCCTGCGGGTCGACGGGGGAGTAGGGCGCGAAGCGGTCGCCCTGCCCGGGCACCTCGGCGGCGTAGTCGAGGAAGCCGTCGGGGCGCTGCGGGAACCGGCCGCCGAGCGGCCGCAGGGCCAGCGCCACCCGTTCGCCGGTGCAGGCCTCGGCGGCGGCGAGCCCGTCCGGGCCGCTCACCACCAGGTCGGCGTCGGCCGGATCGCCGCCGGGGATCACGGTGACCCCGACGGACCAGCAGGCCAGCAGCCAGACCGCGCTCTGCCAGTGGGCGGGCAGCAGCAGCGCGGCCCGGTCCTCGGGGCCGGCGTTCAGCTCGTCCTGGATCAGGTTGGCGGTCTTGGCCACCCAGTTGTCGAAGGTCTTCGCGGAGAGCTCGACCCGTTCGCCGGTCGAGTCGTCGTAGAAGGTGACCAAGGGGCGGGAGGAGTCGGCATCGGTGGCCCCGGGGCGCAGATAGGCGTTCAGCAGCTCGGCGGGGGTACGGGCGTCGGCAGCGAAAGGCGCAGTCATGGTGCGGTCCAGCCTACGGCCTTCGGGTGGTCGGCCGGGAGAGTGATCAGCGGCGGGAGCCGACATGGCAGCGGGAGTGATTTGCCGTCAATATCCGTTTTATGCGCTTTACTCACTTTGCTGCTCTCGCCGCCGGGTCCACCGCCCTGCTCATCCTCCAGCCCGTGACCGCCGGTGCGGCCGCGGCGCCCCGGGAGAGCCGGTCCGTGGCCGGCGGCGTGACGACCCTTCCCCTGACCGACAGCCGGCGCTCCGTGGGCGCGGACGGTGCCGAACGCACCCTCCCGCAGCGGAGCACCGTCTCCTTCTCGATGGTCGGCGTCAGCTGGGACGACCCGGCCGCCACCTTGGACGGCACCGTCCAGGTCCGCACCAGGGACGCCACGACCGGCCACTGGAGCGACTGGCTCGACCTGGACAGCGCCGACGAGGACCGCCCCGACGAGCCCACCGGCCGGGGCTCGACCGCCCCGCTCTGGGTCGGCCCCAGCAACGGCCTCGCCGTCCGGGTGCACGCCTCGGGCCACCCGCTGCCGGCCGGCCTGCGCGCCGAACTGGTCGACCCCGGCCCCGGACCCGCCGTGACCGGACCCGCCACCACCGCGCCCGGGGACACCGGCCCGGCCGGCAGCGCCTCCGCCGAACGGGCCCTACCCCGCGTCGAGCACCCCGGGCCGCGGCCCGGCATCGTCATCCGATCGGGCTGGGGCGCGGACGAGTCCCTGCGCGAGCCCGGCTACGTCTACACCGGCGCCGTCAAGGCGGTCTTCGTCCACCACACCGACACCGCCAACAACTACGCCTGCTCCGACGCACCCGCGATCATCCGGAGCATCTACCAGTACCACGTGAAGACCAACGGCTGGCGGGACATCGGCTACAACTTCCTGGTCGACCGCTGCGGCACCATCTACGAGGGCCGGGCCGGCGGCGTCATCCAGCCGGTGCTCGGCGCCCACACCCTGGGCTTCAACAGCAACACCTCGGGCGTCGCCGCGATCGGCACCTACGGCTCCGACAGCGTCCCGCAGGCCCAGCAGGACGGCATCGTCAAGATCGCCGCCTGGAAGCTCGGCCTCACCGACGTGGACGCCGCCGGCTCGACCACCCTGGTCTCCGCCTCCGACGGCAGCCGGTACAAGAAGGGCACCTCGGTCGGGTTCAATACCATCTCCGGCCACCGGGACGGCTTCGCCACCGAGTGCCCCGGCGACCAGCTCTACAACCTCCTGCCCGACATCCGTTCCCGCGCGGCCCATCTGCAGGGCCGCTGAACCGCCCGCCGAGGGGGCGGGCCGCAGGGCGTAGGGTTCCTGTGGCCCAACCCCCGGGCGGCGGAAGAGGTGACGGGCGATGCCGGGAACGGTACGGCAGTGGCGGCCGGGATTCCCGCTCGACCTGCCCAGGATCCTCTTCCCGCTGCGCCGCGGCCCCGGCGACCCGGCGCTGCGCACCACCGGCGACGGCGCCGTCTGGCGGGCCTCCCGCACCCCGGCCGGCCCCGGCACCGTACGGATCGCGGCGGCCGGCGGCGAGGTGACCGCGCAGTCCTGGGGCCCCGGCGCCGACTGGCTGCTGGAGGCACTGCCCGCCCTGCTCGGCGCCGACGACGACCCGGCCGGGCTGGTCCTGCCGCCCGGCCCGCTCCGCGACGCCCAGCGCACCCACCCGGGCCTGCGGCTGGGCCGGACCGGGCTGGTGATGGAGTCGCTGGTCCCCGCGGTCCTCGAACAGAAGGTCACCACCGACGAGGCGTACCGCGCCTGGCGCATCCTGCTGCGGGACTTCGGCACCCCGGCACCGGGGCCGGCCGGGTTGGTGGACGGTATGCGGGTCGCGCCGTCCGCCCGCGAGTGGGCGCTGATCCCGAGCTGGGAGTGGCACCGGGCCGGTGTCGACCCGAAGCGGTCCGCGACCGTGGTCCGCGCGGCCCGGCTCGCCGCCCGGCTGGAGGAGGCCTCCGGCTTCGCGTCCGACCGGGCCTTCGCCCGGCTGACCGCGGTCCCCGGGATCGGTGTCTGGACGGCGGCGGAGACCCTCCAGCGCAGCAACGGCGACCCGGACGCGGTGTCGGTCGGCGACTTCCACCTGCCGAACCTGGTCGGCTGGGCGCTGGCCGGGCGGCCGCGCAGCGACGACGCGCAGATGCTCGACCTGCTGGAGCCGTACCGCCCGCACCGGTACCGGGTCTGCCGCCTGCTCATGCTCACCGGCGCCCGGGCGCCCCGGTACGGGCCCCGGCTGACGCCCAACGACCACCGGGGGCGGTGAGGGGCCCGGACGGGGCGGGGCTCAGCGGACGGTGACGAAGGCGTCCGCCTGGCGGGGCGGGCGGTGGCGGGGGGACTCGGCCGGGCGGCCGACGGCGACGGCGCCCATCGGGTCCCAGCCGGCCGGGAGGTCGAGGACGTCCCGGACGGTGTCGCGGCAGAACATGGTGGAGGACACCCAAGCCGAGCCGTAGCCCTCGCCGGCCAGGGTGACCAGCAGGTTCTGCACGGCGGCCCCGATCGCGACGGTGAACATCTCCCGCTCGGCCGCGCCCCGGCGCGCGTCGGGGTAGTCGTGCGAGCCGTCCATCACCAGGCAGGGCACCACCAGGTAGGGCGCGTCCCGCAGCACGTCGCCGCGGGCGGTGCGGCGGGCGACCTTCTCCTCGTCCCAGCCGTCGAGCTCGCGCAGGTCGCGCTGCCAGGCGGCGAGCATCGCGTCCAGCAGCCGGGTGCGGACCTCGGGGGTCTCCAGCAGGACGAAGCGCCAGGGCGTGGTGTGGTGCGGTGCGGGCGCCGTGACCGCGGCGGACACCGCCCGGCGGACGGCGTCCGGGTCGACCGGCTCGGCGGTGAAGGAGCGGATCGTCCGGCGGAGGGTCACCGCCTCGCGGACGGCCTCCGAGGTGCCGAGCCGGAACATGTCGTCGGCGGCCGGGCGGACCAGCGCCCGGGCGCCCTCGCCGTCCTCCGCGGTGACCAGGCCGGCCAGGCCGCGGACCACCGCGACCGGGGTGCCGGTGGCCTTGCCCTTCACCAGGTCGGCCGCGGCGGCCAGTTCGTCGGCGGTGGCGGTGACGGTCATCGCCAGCCGGTTGCCGTGGCTGTCGGTGCGGCCGCGGTGGTCGTCCAGCACGGGCAGGCCGGCCGCGCCGATGGCGACGTCGGTGAGGCCGTTGCGCCAGGGGCGGCCGAAGGTGTCGGTGATCACGACGGCGAGCCGGCGTCCGGTCAGCCGCCGGAGTCCGGCGCGCAGGGCGCGGGCCGAGGCGTCCGGGTCCTCGGGCAGCAGCAGGACGGTGCCGGGGGCGGTGTTGGAGGCGTCCACACCGGCGGCGGCCATCACCAGGCCGTTGCGGTTCTCCACGATCCGGGTGGCGCCGCGCCGGGCGACCACCCGGACGGTCTCGGCGTCGATCGCGGCCTCCCGGTCGTCGGCCCGCAGCAGCCGCCCCTCGGCCTTGCTGACGATCTTCGAGGTGACCAGCAGGATGTCGCCGTCCTCGAACTCCCCGGCCTTGGCGATCAGTTCGGCGAGGTCCGCGCCGGGCTCGATCTCGGGCAGCCCGCGCACCGGGTGCACGCCGATCACGGCCGGACCTCCGCGGCCAGGGCCAGCGCCTCCCGCGCCATCGCGGTGCTCGCCGCGACGTCGGTCATCAGCAGCGGGACGGCCCGGCAGCGGATCCCCGCCTGCTCGACCCCGGCGACCGCGTCCCCGTCGGCGGTGTCCACCAGCCAGCCGTCCAGCAGGTCGGGGCCGTAGTGCCGGGCCACCGCCTCGGCGGTGGCCTCGACGCCGACCGCGGCCAGCACCTTGTCGGCCATGCCCCGCACCGGTGCGCCGCCGATGATCGGGGAGAGCCCGACCACCGGCGCGGGCGCCGAGGCGACCGCCTGCCGCAGTCCGGGGACGGCCAGGATGGTCCCGATGCTGACCACCGGGTTGGACGGGGGCAGCAGGATCACGTCGGCCGCGGCCAGCGCCTCCAGGACGCCCGGCGCGGGCTTCGCGGTGTCCGCGCCGACCGGCACGATCGCCTCGGCGGCCACCGCGGCGTGGAGCCGGACCCAGTACTCCTGGAAGTGCACGGCACGGGTGCCGGCCTCGTCGGTGATCCGGACGTGGGTCTCGACCCGGTCGTCGCTCATCGGGATCAGCCGCACCCCCGGCCGCCACCGGTCGCAGAGCGCCTCGGTGACGGCGCTCAGCGGGTAGCCGGCGGCCAGCATCTGGGTCCGGACGATGTGGGTGGCGAAGTCCCGGTCGCCGAGCCCGAACCACTCGGGGCCGACGCCGTAGGCCTTCATCTCCTCCTTGACCGACCAGGTCTCGTCGGCCCGGCCCCACCCCTGCTCCTCGTGGATGCCGCCGCCCAGGGTGTACATCACGGTGTCCAGGTCGGGGCAGACCTTCAGCCCGAACAGGTGGATGTCGTCACCGGTGTTGCCGATGACCGTGATCTCGTCCCCGGGGGCGACGGCCTCCTTGAGCCCGCGCAGGAAGCGCGCCCCACCGATTCCGCCTGCCAGTGCCACGATGCGCATGCGCCCATCCTGCCAGGCGGCCCGGTGGCGGTCGGTCAGGCCCGGCGCGGGGCCTACCGGTCGGCGGTCCGCACGCCCTGCTGCGCGTGGTCGTGGCCGGAGGCGTCGGTGGCGTACTGGTTCATCTCCACCAGGCCCGGCGTGTAGAGGTGGATGGAGACGGCGGGCTCCAGCGTGCCGTTGACCACCTCGTGCAGGTACCCGGCGGAGAAGACCCGCCGGTGGCCGGGGGTGAGCACCCGGGTGCCCTCGCCGGAGCCGGTCAGCGAGCGCTCGACCAGCTCGCCCTCGACCACCGTCATCACGCCGGCGGAGCTGCCGTGGTCGTGGAAGCCGCTGCTCTGCCCGGGCAGCCAGCTGAGCAGCCAGACCTCGTAGCCGGGGCCGGTCTCCAGCCGGGCGTACCAGCGGGTGAGGGCGTCGTAGCGGACCAGCGGGGCCCACCGGTCGCGGTCGGCGGCGATCTCCCGGACCAGCCGGGCGTACCCGGCGACGGTGGTCGGGTGGGCGGGCAGGTCGGTCCGGGTCAGGTGCGGGAAGGCCAGCGGGTCGCCGGCGATGGAGACGTCGCTCAGGCCGTCGGCCCAGCGGGTGACGGCGGGGGCGGTGGTGGCGGGGGCCTGCTGGGGCAGGGCCCGGCGGGCGAGCTTGGCGCGGTCCCGGTTGCGGTTGCGGATTCGGGGCATTCGCACGGTCGAGAGTCCTTGGCGTCGGCTGGTGCTACGGGATCAGCCGGGTCCGCGGAGTTCGAGGGGGACTTCGTCGCGCGGGCGGCCTCTGGCTTGCTGGGCGGCGCGCGGTGGGACGCGTGCGCCTAGATACAGCAGAAACAGAGGCGACAGCAGAGCGAGTTCGCGGCACGGCGGAGCGACGCCTGGCGGCGGCTGCGGTGGGCGGCGAACTCTGACATGTGGGAAAGGAGACCGCAAGAGGGGTGGCAGTGTCAACCCGGCTCGACGGACATTCAGGTCACATCTGGGCTCAACCACCGGATGGAGTGATAAATCACCCTCTATGTTTCGATGCGAAGATCGCCGGGAAGGCAGCCCGGTGACCCGGCAACCGCACTCGGGCCACAGGCGTCCCTCCGGTCGAAGGGGGGTTCGGCCGGTCCGCGTTGACGGCACGTCGACCCGCGCGTTGGTTCTGGGGCGATATGCCATCAGGCGCTACGAATGTCCGGGTTGTCCGAATATGTACACTATTCGTAACGGCTTGGTTCCGGGGAGTGAATCCTTGGCCCAATACCAGAGCTCGGCTTGACTGGGCCAGAGTGACGCAACTGTAATTTCACTCGTGTCGTTCCGCCGCTCCAGGCAACGGCAACACCACGGGGACGCCAAGAGGGGCAGAGGAGGCGCGCCAGATGAGCGAGCTCTTTGAGCTTTTGATCGGTGAGGGCATCGAAGAGGACGAAGAGGAACTCGGCTGGCAGGAGCGCGCACTGTGCGCCCAGACCGACCCTGAGTCCTTCTTCCCCGAGAAGGGCGGGTCCACCCGGGAGGCCAAGAAGGTCTGCCTCGCCTGCGAGGTCCGGTCCGAGTGCCTCGAATACGCGCTCGCCAACGACGAGCGGTTCGGAATCTGGGGCGGCCTTTCCGAGCGGGAGCGCCGCCGACTCAAGAAGAGCGCGATCTGACCCGGGCGGAAATCCCGGGACGGCGGCCCGCGGCCCCGTACCCGTGGCGGCGCCTCACCTGACCGGTGGGGCGCTTTCGCGTATCCGCACCCCTTTCCCGGCGACATCTTCACCAGGACCGGGAGCATCACGGTCATCCGGAGCCGTTAGTGTGGTGCGCCATCCGGGTGCCCGGCATCCGGCATGCGCACCGCCGCCCACGTTCGGACCCACGGCCCGCCCGGGCGGCACCGCGACACCAACCGCCCTCCCACCGGAACCGGGGCCCGCGCACTCGATGACCGTCTACAGCCACCAGAGCGGCTTCGCCGCCGCCAGGCCGCCCGCGTACCCGCGCCACCTCGTCACCGCCGTGATCGTCTCGCACGACGGTGCCCGCTGGCTCCCGCAGGCGCTGGCCGGACTGCTCGGCCAGGACCGCCAGGTGCAGCGCATCCTCGCCGTCGACACCGGGTCCACCGACACCTCCCCGCAGCTGCTCCAGGACACCCTCGGCGACTGGCTGCCGGACAGCGGCCCGCTGATCCTCGGCCGCCGCTCCGGCTTCGGCAACGCCGTCGCCCAGGCCGTCTTCAACAGCCCGCCGCTGCGCCCCGAGGACCTCCCGTACAGCCTGGACCCGTCCGGCTACGACCCGGTCACCGGAGGCTGGGACGACTACGGCGACCCGCTCGGCCACGAGGACGACCTCGGCCGCGGCGGCCCGCGCGAGACCCAGCCGGTCGAGTGGCTGTGGCTGCTGCACGACGACTGCGAACCGCAGACCGACGCACTGCGCCGGCTGCTCCAGGTCGCCGACTCCACCCCGACCGCCGCCGTGGTCGGCCCCAAGCTGCGCAGCTGGTACGACCGCCGCCAGCTGCTCGAGGTCGGCGTCACGATCGCCCGCTCGGGCCGCCGCTGGACCGGCCTGGACCGCCGCGAGCAGGACCAGGGCCAGCACGACCAGGTCCGCCCGGTGCTCGCCGTGTCCACCGCGGGCATGCTGGTGCGCCGGGACGTCTTCGAGGAGCTCGGCGGCTTCGACAAGGCGCTCCCGCTGATGCGCGACGACACCGACTTCTGCTGGCGGGTCAACGCCGCCGGCCACCGGGTCGTGGTCGCCCCTGACGCGGTGCTGCGGCACGCCGAGGCGGCCAGCCGCGAGCGCCGCGCGATCGACTGCGGCTCCGACCACCCGCACCGGGTGGACAAGGCCGGCGCCGTCTACACCCTGCTCGCCAACACCCGTGGGGTGCTGCTCCCGTACATCCTGCTGCGGCTGGTGCTCGGCACCCTGGTGCGGGTGGTCGCCAACCTGGTCGGCAAGGACCCCCGGCAGGCCTTCGACGAACTGGCCGGCCTCGGCCACGAGCTGATCAGGCTGCCCCGGCTGCTGCTCGCCCGCAAGCGCCGCAAGCGCACCCGCGCGGCCGACCCCGGCGACGACCGCTCGCTCTTCCCGGCCCCCGGCGCGACCGCCCGGCTCGCGGTCGAGCAGATGGTCAGCTCGCTCGGCATCGGCGGCAGCGACCCGGGCGCCGGCCGGCACGGCTCGGTCGAGTCCGGCCCCGGCGACGACGACACCGACGACCTGGTGGTCGAGCAGTTCACCCTGATCAAGAAACTGGCCAAGCGCCCCGCGCCGCTGCTGTTCACCGCGCTGCTGGTGTTCGCCCTGGTCGCCTGCCGCGGCCTGATCGGCTCTGGACTCCTCCAGGGCGGCGCCCTGCTGCCGGCCGCCGACGGCGCCGGCGGCCTGTGGCGGATGTACGCCGACTCCTGGCACCCGGTCGGCGACGGCTCGACCGCCACCGCACCGCCGTACCTGGCCGTGCTGTCGATCCTCTCCTGGGGGCTGTTCGGCAACGCCGACCTGGCCCTCACCGTGCTGGTCGTGCTCGCCGTCCCGCTCGCGGCGGTCAGCGCCTACCTGGTGTCCCGCCCGCTGATCGAGTCCAAGCTGGTCCGCGCCTGGGCCAGCGCCAGCTACGCGCTGCTGCCGGCCGCCACCGGCGCGCTCGCCCAGGGCCGGATCGGCACCGCGGTGCTCGCCGTGCTGCTCCCGCCGCTGGCCCGGGCCGCCGCGATCAGCGCCGGCCTCGGCATCCGCCGGGAGACCGCCGCCAAGGGCGCCCGCCCCGGCTGGCGCTCCACCTGGATGACGGCGCTGATGCTCACCCTGAGCACCGCCTTCGTGCCGCTGACCTGGGCCATCTCGGTTCCGCTGTGCGCGGCCGCGCTGCTGTTCGCGGTCCTGCGCGGCGGCGCGTACGGCTCCGGCGGCGAGGCGCTGCGACTGCTGGGCCTGCGGGTGCTGGTGATGCTCGGGGTGCCGGTGCTGGTGCTCGCCCCCTGGTCGCTGCACGTGCTGGCGCACCCCTCCCGGCTGCTGCTGGAGGCCGGCGTGGCCGGCTTCAACGGCCCGGCCGCCGACCCGGTCGGCCTGATCCTGGTCAACCCCGGCGGCGCCGGCGTCCCGCCGGTCTGGCTGTCGGCCGGCATCGTGACGGCCGCGCTGGCCGCCCTGCTGCGCGCCGACCGCCGCCGCGCGGTGCTCGCCGCCTGGGGCGCCGCCGCGGCCGGCCTGCTGTTCGCCGTCGCGGTCGCCGGTACGGCCGTCACCCCGGCCTCCGGCGGGCCCGCCACGGCCGCCTGGGCCGGCCCCGCCACCCTGCTGGCCGGCGTCGCGCTGCTGGCCGCCGCCGCGATCGGCGCCGACGGGGCCAACGCCCGGGTCTCCGGCATCGCCTTCGGCTGGCGTCAGCCGGTGGCGGCCGTGGTGGTCGCGGGCGCCGTGCTGGCACCGTTCGGCACCGCCGCCTGGTGGGCGCTGAGCGGCGCCGACGGCCCGCTCCAGCGCAGCGCCGAGTCGCAGGTCCCGGCCTTCATCGCGGAGGAGGCGAGCACCAGCGACCGGGCCCGCACCCTGGTGCTGACCGGCCCGGCGGACGCGGGCAGCATCTCGTACGCCCTGGTCCGCGGCGCCGGTCTGACCCTCGGCCAGGCCGAGGGCACAGTGGACGCCGCCGCCGACGGCTCGCTGTCCAAGCTCACCGGCCAGTTGCTGGCCGGCTCCGGCGGCGACCAGGCCGCCGCACTGGCCGGCTACGGCGTCGAGTACATCGAGGTCAAGGACCCGATGATCGGCAAGGTCCGGGACGTACTGGACACCACCCCCGGCCTGACCCGGCTCAACGAGGGCAACGGCGTCGCGCTCTGGCAGGTCACCGGCGCGGTCGGGGCCCGGGCCGTGGTGACCGACCCGAAGGGCGCGTCGGTTGCGCTGCCCGCCGGCGTCCACGACATCTGGACCCAGCTGCCGCCCGGCCCGGCCGGCCGCCAGCTGCGCCTCGCCGAGCAGGCCGACCCGGCGTGGCAGGCCACCCTGGACGGCAAGGAGCTGGAGCGGGTCACGCTGGACGGCTGGGCGCAGGGCTTCAAGCTGCCCGCCGAGGGCGGCCGGCTGGACGTCACCCGCGAGACCGGCCTGATGCACGGCGGCTGGATCGCCCTGCAGCTGCTGCTCGGCCTCACCGTGCTGGTGCTGGCCCTGCCGGGCCGGCGCAACCACAACGACGACGACCTGCCGGAGGAGGTGGCCGCCGCGCAGGCGCTGGCCGCCGCCGTCCAGGCGCAGGCCCCCGCGCCCGGCAGCCGCCGGGCCCGCCGGATGGCGGAGCGCGGCGAGGGCGACGGCGAGCCGGACACCGGGGTGTACGCCCCCGGCATCCCGGCCCAGGCCGGCGGCGAGCCGGAGCCGGTGCAGGAGTTCACGCCCGAGCCCGAGCAGTACGCGGACCCGTACCAGGCCGACCCCTACCAGGCGGACCAGTACCAGGCCGAGCCCTACCAGCACGGCGCCCACCAGGGCGGCGAGCAGTACGGCACGGACCCGTACGCCGAGCCGTACCAGGGCGCCGACCCGTACGGCGGGCAGGGCTACCCGGCCCAGCAGCCGGCCGGCTCCCCGTACGCGCAGGGCGGCGGCGACCCGTACGGCCAGGGCCAGGGCCAGTACCCGGACCAGTACCCGGACCAGTACGGCCAGTACGGCCAGTACGGCAGCGACCAGTACACCGGGTACCCGGAGCAGCAGCCCGGGCAGCAGTACCCGCCCGGGTACCCGCCGCAGGCGTACCCGGACGGCACCGACCCCTACGGCAACGGCGGTCACCCGCACCACCACGGATCGGGGAGCTGACCCGCGATGAAGAAGCCCAGCCTCAAGGCGCCCAAGCTGAAGGCGCCGTCGATCTCCAGGCCCGAATTCGCCGTCGGCGCGCTCGGCGGGGGCAGCCGCACCGGCCGCTCGCTGCTGGCCGGCGCCGCCGTCCTCGGCGTGGTTTTCGGCATCGCCGAGCTGCGGCCGCCGGTCACCCCGGCGGCGGTCGGCCCGGCCGGCGGTGCCACCACGGCCCAGGTGGAGCGGACCTCGGTGATCTGCCCGCAGCCGCTGCAGGGGGTCACCGGGAACACCGCGTACACGCTGTTCACCCCGCCCGGGGCCGCCGCCACCGGGGGGAGCGCGGCGCTCAACGACGTCGCCCCGCCGGCCGCGGCGCCCGCCCCCGCGCCGGCCCCCTCGGACGGGTCCTCCGCGGCGCCCGCGGACGCCGGCGCCGCCGCCCGGCTGCCGCTGGCCAAGCCGGGGATCCCGGCGGCCGGCCCGGCCGCCAACGGCGACCTGGCGCCCGGCGCCGTCGCGGTCGCCACCGGTGCGTTCGCGCCGGGCTTCGCGGCCTCCCAGACCACCACCGTCACCGACCCGCAGGCGATCGGCCTGTCCGGGGTCAACTGCACCCCCTCGGGCACCAGCTTCTGGTTCTCCGGCGCCAGCACCGCGGCCGGCCGGGTCGACTACGTCAGCCTGGTCAACGCCGAGAGCGGCCCGGCCGTGGTCGACCTCAAGCTCTACGGACCCAAGGGCCCGATCGACAACGACGCCGCCAACGGCATCGCCCTCGCCCCCGGCACCTCCGAGGCGCTGCGGCTCAGCTCGCTCGCCCCGGGCGTGGACGACCTCGCGGTGGAGGTCCGGGTGCGCACCGGCCGGGTCGGCGCGGGGCTGCACGCCGTCGACGGCGGCAAGGGCGCCGACTGGCTCCAGCCCTCGGTGGCCCCGGCCGCCGAGGCGGTCATCCCCGGGCTGCCGGCCGACGCCACCGCCACCCGGCTGGTGGTCGCCGCGCCCGGCGAGGACGACGCCGACCTGAAGGTCCAGATCTCCGGCAAGAACGGCTGGTTCACCCCGGTCGACCACGAGACCCTGCACGTCAAGGCGGGCATGGTGGAGGCCGTGGACCTCCCGCAGGTCACCCGCGGCGAGGTCGGTGCGATCCGGCTCACCCCGAGCGACCCGGCCCACCCCACCCCGATCGTCGCGGGGGTGCGGATCGACCGGGCCAAGAACGGCAAGTCGGACGCCGCCTGGCTGTCCGGCGCCGGTCCGGTCGGCGCCCGCGCCAGCATCGCGGACAACCGCGGCGGCGGGCAGACCCAGCTCATCCTGACCGCGGTCGGCGAGGAGGCCAAGGTCCGGATCACCGCCTCCGCGGGCAGCGCCGGCGGCACCCCCGCGACCAAGGAGGTCACCGTCCCGGCCGGTGCCACGGTGGCCGCCGAGATCCCCGAGCCGGCCGGCCTGAACGGTGTCTTCGGCCTGACCCTGGAGACCCTGTCCGGCGGCCCGGTGACGGCCGCCCGGATGCTCACCGTCCCGGCCAAGGACATCCAGATGTTCACCAGCCAGACCCTGGCGGACGACCGCAGCACCGTCCGGCTGCCGTACGTCCAGGGCGACCCCGGCGTCCTGGTGCGCTGACCCGCGGCCCGGTGTGCCGGTCCCCGGCCGGGGACCGGG
>NZ_JBEZIR010000115.1:0-28885 GCF_040651175.1 Kitasatospora sp. NPDC048540 | reverse complement strand
GCCGCCGATCCGCTGGTCCAGCCAGGACGGCGCCCCACGCCCCGAGGGCCAGGCTCAGGGCCAGCACGCTGGTGCGGACACGCGAACGGAACACGGGCCACCTCCTGGGAGGGCGGGGGAGACAGGCGGGTACGGCCGGGCGCGGACCAGCAGCACGGGGTCCGCGGCGGGAACCGGCGTACCAAAGGATGGGGCCTGGCTACCCGCCGGTAAAGAGGTGGAACAGTGGCTCATCCACTTCTCGGCCAGCTTTCCTGGTGGGGGAGTTGGGACCTTGACGGGCGTCCGGCGGCGTGGTTCAGTGGCTCGGCCACTGGGCCACCGGCGCAACGGGGTGGGCCTGCTCGCGGTCCGCGGAACGGGCGGGCGTCACCCGGGTATCCGCCCGGATGCCGCCGTCACGGCTTCACGCGTCGGCGGAGCCGTCCGCCTGCCCGGCCGTCCAGCGCTCGGCCAGGGCCGCCACCTTGCGGCTCGCCTCGGTGACCGCGGCCGGACCGCCGCCCGCCTGCGCGGCGGCGTACCCGACCAGGAAGGCCGTCAGCGGAGCCGCCGGGCGGGCCACGCCGTGCGCGACCACCTTGGTCAGGTCGAGCAGTCCCGTGACGTCGACCTCCAGGTCGATCCCGAGTTCGGCCTCGACCGCGGCGATCCACTCCTTCACGTGAGCCCTCCAGTGTTCAGCCCGTGACGACTCCGGCGACCAGATTGATCGTGGTCGCCAGGATACTGGCGCCGAAGACGTACGAGAGGAGGCAGTGCCGCAGGACCACCGCGCGGATCGCCGGACTGGTGACCGAGGTGTCGGACACCTGGTAGGTCATGCCGAGGTTGTAGCTGAAGTAGAGGAAGTCGCGGTAGGTCGGCGGCTCGTCGCAGTTGAAGTCGATGCCGCGGGCGGACCTCGAGAAGTACAGGTGCGCGTAGCGGGTGGCGTACATCAGCTGCAGCGCCGCCCAGGCCATGAACACCCCGCCGAGCGCGGTCGCCGCTGCGGCGTGGCCGGCGTTCGAGCGGCCGATCAGCAGCAGTACGACGATGCCGAGCAGCCCGCACAGCGTGGCCGCGATCACCGCGAGCTCCTCCAGGACCGGCCGGAAGTCCTCGCGTTGGGCGTCCTTGCGGGCGGTGGCCGCGTCCATCGGCCACAGCACCATCCAGCCGGTCACCACGAACACCGCCTCCGCCGCGGAGACGCCGGCGAGGAAGCCCAACGGCGTCCCGTTGGTCGCCGCGACGGCCACGCCGACCACCGCCCCGACGGCCATCGACCCGGCCAGCCGGGGCAGCGCGGACACGGGCAGCCAACGGGTCATGAGGCAGGACGATATCAGGCGATATGTCCGATTCGGGGTGCCCGATGGGTGTCCGCCCGGGTGGGATCGACCGACCCCCGGCCTGCCCGCACCGGGCCGCCGGTGGCGGGTCGCTCAGGCCCGGCCGGGCGGGGTGTCGACGGACACCACCTGCGCGGCGTCCGCCCCCTCGGGCGTCCGGTAGGTCACGGTGTCACCGGCCCGGTGGCCGAGCAGGGCCTGCCCGAGCGGGCTGTCGGAGGTCACCAGGCCCTGGTCCTGCTCGTCGGCGATCTCGTCGATGTGCACGGACTCCCGCACTCCGTCGGAGAACTGCACGGTGAGCGTGGAACCCACCCCGACCACCTCGGGGTCGGGCGCCCCGGCGACGGCCGCCTCGCGCAGCCGGGCCTCGATCTCGGCGATCCGGGTGTCCAGCCGGGCCGCCTCGGTGGCGCGCTGCAGCTCGTCGGCCTCGTCGGCCCGGTCACCGGGGGAGTCGGCGTCGGTGCCGTGCAGGGTCGAGGCGACCGTGTCGCGCTCGCCGCGCAGAACGGAGAGTTCCTGCTCCAGTGCCCGACGGGCGTCGGGGCTGATCGGCTCGGGGATACCGGTCATTTCTGCTCCCGTTTCTGAATATCGGCCGGGACGGTGTCAGTCACTCGGAGAAATTATATCGGCAGATATTCGGGGGCGCCGAATTCTGCGGGAGACGGCGGTCACCGTCCGCGTCGCCCCGTGCGGGCGCCGCATCCGGCCGCCCGGCCCGGAGCCGGGCCGCCCCCGGCCGGTCGGCGCCGCGCCGGAACCGGCCGACAGAACGTCACCGACCGCTCGCGCAAAGGCCGTCAGCGGATGTCAGGCGGTTATTTGAACCATTGTCGGTCCGACGGAAATCCCTCCGGTTGCGGGCGTTTGCGGGGCGGGATTAGGTGGAATCGGTGCCCAGTCCCAGGAGCTGCCATGTCAGTGCCGTTCCCCCCGGCCTTCGGCTCATCCGATCCGTTCAGTGAAATGCCGGACCGATTCTTCGGTAGGTCGCCGGCATCGTCGCTCCGGCCGTCCAGCGGATCCCGATCGACGGCCGCTGACCGAACCGGCCCGGGTCGACCCGATCCGACCCCCTGACCCCGCCACGGGCCCCCGCACCACGAGGAGGACACCATGTCGCACCACAAGTCGAACAAGGAGGTCGAAGGGGACCCCGACACCGCGCACGGACGCGGCCTGCCCAGGCGCCCCGACGAGGACGAACTGGAGCAGCGCACCGAGGAGGACCGCGAGGCGGTGGGCCTGCCCCCGGAGCCCGCGGACCCCGACGACGACCGCTGAACCCGCGACCCGGACCCGACCGACGGCGGAAGGTGACCCTGGTGAACGCCCCCGACGACCCGCAGGACCGCCCGGAGCCCGGGCCCGCGCCCGAGGAGGCCGCGCAGTTCCGGCCCTACCACCACCCGGCCGCGGGCTGGGGCGCGGCCAAGAGCGTGACCCGGGTCCTGGCGGCCCGGCGCGCCCTGGTGGACGGCCCGCGCGCCATCATGCGGATGAACCACGAGAACACCGGCTTCGACTGCCCCGGGTGCGCCTGGCCGGACGACACCAAGGGCCTGCACCTGGACATCTGCGAGAACGGCATCAAGCACGTCACCTGGGAGATGACCCGCAAACGGGTCGGCCGTGAGTTCTTCGCCGCCCACTCGGTGGCCGAACTCGACGGGTGGAGCGACTTCGCGCTGGAGGACCAGGGCCGCCTCACCGAGCCGATGGTCTACGACCCGGCCACCGACCACTACGCGCCGATCAGCTGGAAGGACGCCTTCGACCTGGTCGGCCGCACCCTGCGGGAGCTCGACGACCCGGACCGGGCCGCGTTCTACACCTCCGGCCGGCTCGGCAACGAGGCCACCTTCCTCTACCAGCTGATGGCCCGTGAACTCGGCACCAACAACCTCCCCGACTGCTCCAACATGTGCCACGAGGCCAGCGGCCGCGCACTGCAGGACTCCCTCGGCACCGGGAAGGGCACGGTCGACCTCAAGGACTGGGAAGCCACCGACGCGCTGTTCATCATGGGCGTCAACGCCGCCTCCAACGCCCCCAGGATGCTCACCGCCCTGGCCGAGGCGTACCACCGCGGCGCGCAGATCGTCCACATCAACCCGCTGGTCGAGGCCGCCGCGACCCGCACCATCGTGCCGCACGACTTCGTCGACATGGCCCTGTTCAAGTCCACCCGGACCAGCACCCTGAACCTCCAGCCGCGGATCGGCGGCGACATGGCGCTGCTGCGCGGCATGGCCAAAGCCGTGCTGGAGCAGGCGCACTCCGACCCCAAGGCGCTGGACCGGGAGTTCATCGACCGGCACACCGACGGCTTCGCGCGGTACCGGGAGCTGTGCGAGGCCACACCGTGGGATGAACTGGAACGCCAGAGCGGCCTGAGCCGGGCCGAGATCCTGGACGCCGCACGGATCTACCGGGACGCCGACCGCTCCATCGTCAGCTGGTGCCTGGGCGTCAGCCAGCACGAGCACGGCGTCGACACCGTCCGGGAGATCGTCAACCTGCTGCTGCTGCGCGGGAACCTCGGCCGGGAGGGCGCCGGCCCGTCGCCGGTACGCGGACACAGCAACGTCCAGGGCAACCGCACCTGCGGCATCGACCACCGCCCCGACGAGGAGTTCCTGCAACGGCTCGACCGGGCCTGCGGCATCAGGGCACCCCGGGAACACGGCCTGGACACCGTGGCGACCATCGAGGCGATGCACCGTGGCCGGGTGACGGTGTTCGTCGGCATGGGCGGCAACTTCGCCCTCGCAGCGCCGGACACCCCGTACACCTTCGAGGCGCTGCGCTCCTGCGACCTCACCGTCCAGGTCAGCACCAAACTCAACCGCAGCCACCTGGTGCACGGCCGCCGGGCCCTGATCCTGCCCTGCCTGGGCCGCACCGAGCAGGACCACCAGCGCGGCGGCCCGCAGAGCACCTCCGTCGAGGACTCGATGAGCATGGTCCACCTCTCCCTCGGCATGAAGCGGCCCGCCTCGCCCCACCTGCTCTCCGAGCCCGCCATCATCGCGGGTATGGCCCGCGCCGCCCTCCCCGACAGCGCCACCCCCTGGGAGTGGTACATCGAGGACTACGACCGCATCCGCGACACCATGGCCCGGGCCCTCGACGGCTTCGAGGACTTCAACCGCCGGGTCCGGCTGCCGCTGGGCTTCCGGATCCGCCAGCCCGCCCGCGAACTCGTCTTCCGCACCCCGTCGGAGCGCGCCGAGTTCTCCTCCGCGCCGCTGCCCGACGTGGTCCCCGCCCCCGGGACGCTGGCCCTCGGCACCATGCGCTCCCACGACCAGTGGAACACCACCGTCTACTCCGACGACGACCGCTACCGCGGCATCAAAAACCTGCGCACCCTGGTCTTCATGAACGCCGACGACATGCGCGAGCGCGGCATCGAGGAGTTCGACCCCGTCGACATCACCAGCACCGCCAAGGACGGCACCACCCGCGCCGTGCACGGCTTCCTCGCCATCCCCTACGACATCCCCCGCAGCTGCGCCGCCGGCTACATGCCGGAGCTGAACGTGCTGTGCGCCATCGGCGACTTCAGCACCCAGAGCGACCAGCCGCTGATGAAGCACCTCAAGGTCACCGTCACCCGGGCGGCCCGCTGACCCGGCCGGCCGACACCGCGGCGGGCGTCCGTCAGTGCGGGCCGGCGAGCCGCGCCAGCAGCAGGTACGCGCGCTGCTCGGCGGCGGCCAGGGCCGCCGTGTCGATCCCCGCCGACCACAGCTCACCCGCCGCGGCGTCACCGGCCTCGCGCAACTCCACCACGGCCACCGCCAGCTGCACCTGGACCAGCAGCACCGGCACCCCCGCCCGCCCGGCCAGCGCCCGCTCCGCGCGTTCGGCCGTCTGCGCGCACACCGCCAGCGCCCGCTCCACCCTGACCGAGGCGTGGCCGTGCACCACCACCAGCGCGCAGCCCAGCCCGACGACGATCCCCAGCACGCTGCCCAGCGCCCGGTCCCGCACCAGTTCCCCCGCCGGGGCAGGCGCCGCCAGGTCGCTCAGCAGCAGCGCCAGCGGCGTCAGGAAGACCACGCCCAGCGCGTAGTTGCGGACGACGACGGCCTCCAGCAGGAACTCGAGCACGACCACCAGCCCCACCAGCACTGCGGCGGCCGGGTGCGCGGCCAGCAGCGCCAGGGCCAGCAGGAGCCCGGCGAAGGTGCCTAGGGTGCGCTGGACGGCGCGCTGGGCGGTGGTGCGGACGTTGACCGAGTGCAGGACGGCCGCCGCGGAGATCGCCGCCCAGTAGCCGTGGCCGAGCCCGAGCGCGACGGCGAGCGCACCCGCCAGCCCGGTGCCCACCAGCATCCGCAGCGCGGGGACGGCCACCACCGCCAGCCGGCCTGAGCCGGTGGGCCGGCGCCGCACCAGCTCGGCGGCCCGCCGCGCGGCGAGGGCGTCCGCCGCGGCCCCGGCGCCCGCCGGATCGCGGGCCGCACCGTCCGGGGCAGGCGGCGACAGCTCCGGCAGCAGCACCGGTCCGCGCCCGCGCCGGTCGCCGAGCAGCCGCACCTGGCGCCGCAGAGTGCCCGCCAGGGCGGCGCACCCGTCCGGGGCCCGCCCCGCCGAGCTGATCAGCAGCGACCAGGAGAAGTCGGCGAGCCGGACGTACACCCCGCCGCGCTCCTCCCGCACGCCCGCGACCGGGGGAGCGAGCCCCAGGCAGTGGTACGCCTCGACGACCGCGGCGGTCGCCCGGTGCCGGGACCGCCCGCCGGTGACGCCCGCACCGAGGTCGTCCACCAGCGCCGCGAGTTCGCGCAGCGCCGCCGCCACCGCGAACCGCTCCGGACGGTCGGGGCGCCAGAACCACCCGGCCAGCGCCAGCCCCCAGGCCACCGCGGCGCCCGCCGCCGCCAGCGCCGTGTGCGGGCCGACCTCGGACCAGGCCGGTGAGCCGTTGGCCGCCACGGCGAACGCGAACAGCAGCAGCACTGCGCCGAGCCCGCCCAGCCGGGTCGCGTCGCACACCAGCTTCGCCAGCGCGGCCACCACCGCCGTCGCCACGACGACCAGCGCGGCGCCCGCCCCGCCCGCCTGCGGATCGGCGCCCGCGGCGAGCGCCGAACCGCACCCGACGCAGGCCGTCATCGCCAGCGCGACCACCGCCAGCACCCGGGCCCGGCGGGGATAGGGCATGCCGCGGCCGAAGGTGGTGGTGAAGGAACCGAGCATGGCGTACGGGGCGAGCGCGGGCCGCCCGGCCGCCACCAGCGGCGCCGCCACCAACGCCATCGCCAGCGCCGCCCGGGCGGCGAACAGCAGCGAGCCGTCCCCCCGGCCGAGGGCGAGCGCCCCACGCGGCGAGAGCGCCCGGGCCGCGGCGGCCGCCCCGGCCCGCAGGCGGTGCCCGGGTCCGGCTGAGGGCGGCGGTGGCGAACTGGGCATACCCGGTGTGTAGCACCTGAACCGGCACATCACGGCCGCGGGCCCCACCGCCCGCACTCCCGCCGGCGCAATCGGGACCGGGGCCACGCGCGCCCCCGCCCGCGGGCCGGGCACCCGTGCCACGATGGTGCGCATGCCGACGCCGCAGTCCGTGCTCAGCCCGCTGACCAGCGCTTCCCTGTTCCTGGTGCTCACCGTCGACCCGGGCGGGGAGCCGGTGGTCCGGGAGCTGCTCGCGGACCTCGACGGCCTCCAGCGGGCCGTCGGCTTCGGGTACCCCGACGGGCAGCTGAGCGTGGTCGCGTCGATCGGCTCCCAGGCCTGGGACCGGCTGGTCGGCGGCGACCGCCCGGCCGACCTCCACCCCTTCCAGGAGCTGCGCGGCGCCCGCCACCGGGCCCCGGCCACCCCCGGGGACCTGCTGTTCCACCTCCGCGCCACCCGGCAGGACCTGTGCTTCTCGCTGGGCAGCGAGATCATGACCAGGCTGCGGGGTGCCGTCGCCGTCGCCGACGAGGTCACCGGCTTCCGCTACTTCGACCAGCGCGACCTGCTCGGCTTCGTCGACGGCACGGAGAACCCGACCGGCGGCGACGCCTCGGACGCGGTCCTGGTCGGCGCCGAGGACGCGCGGTTCGCGGGCGGCTCGTACGTGATCGTGCAGAAGTACCTGCACGACCTCGACGCCTGGAACCGGCTGACCGTCGAGCAGCAGGAACAGATCGTCGGCCGCCGCAAACTCACCAACATCGAGATCGACGCACCCGGTTCGCACGTCGACCTCAACACCATCACCGACCCGGACGGCACCGAGCGCCGGATCCTGCGCGACAACATGCCGTTCGGGAGCCCCGGCAGCGGCGAGTTCGGCACCTACTTCATCGGCTACGCCCGCACCCCCGCCGTCACCGAGGAGATGCTGCGGCACATGTTCCTCGGCGACGGGCCGGCCACCCACGACCGGATCCTCGACTTCTCCACCGCGGTCACCGGCACGCTCTTCTTCGCACCCCCGGCCGGCCTGCTGCAGCAGCTCGCGCAGGAGGAGCGGCCGGCGGGGGCGGCCCACGGCTCGCTGGGCATCGGCGGCCTGAGCAGCCGTTAGTAGCCGCCGGCAGCCGAGCGGCGCGCCCGCAGCCCCACCCGTCCACCGCCGGTCAGCACCGGAGCCAGGAACAGGAGCAACGCCCCATGGACAACCTGCACCGCGAACTCGCCCCGATCTCCGCCGCCGCCTGGGCCGACCTGGAGGAGGAGGCCCGCCGCACCTTCACCCGGCACGTCGCGGCCCGCCGCCTGGTGGACGTACCCGAGCCGGCCGGGCCGGAGCTGGCCGCCGTCAACACCGGCCACCTGGACGACATCGAGACCCCGGCCGCCGGCGTCCGGGCCCGGCTGCGCCGCACCCGTCCGGTGGTGGAGCTGCGGGTCCCGTTCACCGTGGACCGGCTGCAGGTCGACGCGGTGGCCCGGGGCGCCCAGGACGCCGACTGGGGACCGGTCAAGGAGGCCGCCCAGCGGATGGCCTTCGCCGAGGACCGGGCCGTGTTCGAGGGCTACCCGGCCGCCGGCATCACCGGTCTGCGCGGCGCCTCCAGCAACCCGGCGCTGACCCTGCCCGCCGACCCCCGCGACTACCCGGACGTGGTCAGCCGGGCGGTCAGCGAGCTGCGGCTGGCCGGCGTCGGCGGCGCGTACACGCTCGCGCTCAGCGCGGACGCCTACACGGCGGTCAGCGAGACCTCGGACCACGGCTACCCGATCCACGAGCACCTGCGGCGGCTGCTCGACGGCGAGATCGTCTGGGCGCCCGCGATCGACGGCGCGTTCCTGCTGTCCACCCGCGGCGGCGACTTCACCCTCCAGCTCGGCCAGGACCTGTCGATCGGCTACCTCGCCCACGACACGGACCGCATCGAGCTGTACTTCCAGGAGACCCTGACCTTCCTGGTCCACACGGACGAGGCCGTGGTCCCGATCGGTCCCGCCGCCGCGCAGACCCGGCCGGCCGCCTGAGGCCGTTCCGCCGGCATCTCTTGACTCCCCGTCGGGCTCACGTTAGAACGTCTAACGAACGCTCAGACATCTGGCCATTCGGGGGATCCCCATGTCCGGCACCCGCAACGCCCTGTGCGCCGTCCCGCTCGCCCTCGGCCTCCTGCGCGCGGTCGCCGCGCCCGCCGGCGCCGCCGCACCGCCGAGGCCCGCGCCCACAGCCGGCCGCGCTGACGTCCGGCCCCGTCGCGCGAGGCCCCGGTGGCGACCTGGGGCCGTGTCAGCCGCACAGGGCGGCGGTCTGCGCCTGCACCAGCCCCTCGCTCCTGGGGAAGGGCGGCTCGCCCTTCAGGTCCGCGCCGAGGTCGTAGACGTTGACGGCGAGGACCAGCTGCCGCTCACCGTCCGCGGTGCTGAGCGCCACGCTGGTGAAGCCGGGCCCGCCGCCGTCGGTCGCCCAGACCGGGACCGGCGGGGTGCCGGGCCCCGGTCCGCACGCCACCTCCCCGCGCTGCACGCCGAGGCCGTACGCCACCGTGCCGGGGAACTGCACCGTGGTCAGGAGCTCGCGCTGCTGCGCGGGGGGCAGTAGCCCGCCGCCGAACAGGGCCCGGTGGAAGCGGGCCAGGTCGTCGACGGTGGAGATCATCGCGCCGGCGGTCCAGTCGTACGACGGGCTGAACCGGGTGACGTCGCGTCCGGTGAGGTCGTAGCCGTGCAGGTGCGGGCCGTGGATGTCCGGGTCGGTCACGGGGAAGGAGGTGTTCCGCAGGCCGAGCGGGTCGAGGATCCGGTGCTGGATCTCGGACGGTGCGCTGTGACGGGTGACCGCCTCGATCACCAGGCCGGCGAGCAGGTAGTTGGTGTTGGAGTACCGCCAGCCGGTGCCGGGCGCGAAGTACGGCGCGTGCCGGACCGCGCGGGCGACCACCTCGCGCGGGGTGTACACGTAGCCCCAGGCGTGGCGCTCGAGGTAGGGGGCGAAGAACTCCGGTTCCTCGGTGGGGTCGTAGACCCCCGAGGTGTGGTTGAGCAGCTCCCGGACGGTGACGGCGCTCCCGTCGTTGCCGTTCCCCCGGACCACGCCGGGCAGCCACCTCTCCACGCTGTCGTCCAGCGAGAGCCGGCCCTCGCCCTCCAGTTGCAGGAGCACCGTCGAGACGAACGACTTGGTGTTGCTGGCGATCCGGAACCGCTGGTCCGGGCGGGCCCGCTCGCCGCTCGCCCGGTCCGCGAGCCCGGCCGCGAGCCGGGTCTCCCGCCCGCCCTGCCTGGCGTACGCCACGGCTCCCGGGAAGCCGTCCGCGATCGTCCGTTCGACGGCCGCCCGCAGCCCGGCGGGGGCCGGAACCCGCTCGGCGGCGGCCGCCGACGGCAATGCGCCCGCCACCGCCGCCGCGCAGATCCCCACCCACAGTGCCGTGGCCCCCGTGCGCACCCTCATCGCTCTCCCCGCTGTTCCGTTCCCGTGGACGTTCCGGTCCAGCGTGCCGGGCTGTCGGACCGTCAGCCCATCGTGCTGGCACCCGGGTCGGTGCGGGGGCTGTCCCCAGCCCGTGTCGGCCTCCTGGACAACCGGACTGGCTGGTCCGTATCGTTAAACGGAGTTGATAGTCCGATTCTGACCGTGGATCCCCCTGGAGGTTCGTCATGCCCGAGAACATGTCCGAGAAGCCGTTGCCGCGCGAGGTCTTCGGGAAGCTGATCGAGGGCATCGGCGAAGGGCGGTACACGGAGCTGGCGGACCTGTACGCCGAGGATGCCGTGGTGGAGACCGTCTTCGAGCCGGCCGGTCCGCGCCGGACCGTGGGGCGGGCCGCACTCAGGGAACGGTTCGCCCAGGTCGCGGCGGTCTCACCGGTGGAGCTGACCCCCTTGAACATCGTCCTCCGGGAGACCGGGGACCCCGAGATCGTCGTCGCCGAGTTCGACTACCGGGTGCACCACCGGGCGACCGGGCGGACCTTCGAGACCGCCAACATCCAGGTGCTGCGGGTCCGTGACGGGCTGATCGTCAGCAGCCGGGACTACCACGACCACCTCGCCCTCATCGTGGCCGACGGCAGCCTGCCGCAGTTGGTGGCGGCACTGGAGGGCGAGGGCGAGTAGCGCCGGAAATTGCCCCCCCGGTGGGTGCGGAATGCCGAGGCGGTCGGGCCTGGTGTCGGCCGGGTGCTCGACCGTGGCGCGAGTGACGGGTGGTAGAGCTGCGGCGGGCCGGGCGTCCGGCCGCCCCGGCGGGGGTGAGCTGGACCGATCCACCGCCCCGGGTGGCCGGTTGACGGTCGTTCAGGAGCGCGGCGGTGGCGGCCCGGTGTCCGCCCGGGTGCAGGGGCGGGCGCGCCACCGGTTCGACCTGTGAGGCTGGTCACACTCTACGCGGGTAGGTACATGCCAAGTGGCCGCATCCGGACAAATCGACATTGCCAGGCGGGTGGGACTTGCGGGAAGATCTTTTGCGGCCGTGCAGTGGCATTACCCGACGCACATTTACCCGGAGCGCATCCCGACCATGCGGACCGGGTGCCCCGGATAAAGGATCTGGTGGCGTATCACATGGTTCCGCACACTGATTTGAACTTTTCGCCCGCGGGTGGGGAATCCGGTATCCGGGCGCCGCAGGACCTGGTCCTCGACGACATATTCGTCGACCTCTCGCCGGCTTTCGGCAGGACGCTGGCGCTGAAGTGCGAGGGATTCAACTTCGCCGGTTCCGTCAAGGCGAAGGCCGCCGCCGGGATGCTGGCCGCGGCCGAGCAGCAGGGGCTGATCCGGCCCGGCTCGACGATCATCGAGTCCTCCTCGGGGAGCCTCGGCGTGGCGGTCGCCGCGATCGCCGCCAACCTGGGGTACCGCTTCGTCTGCGTCACCGACGTCCGGTGCAGCCCGCGCAACGCCAGCCTGATGCGGGTGTTCGGCGCGGAGGTGGTGGTGGTGTCGGAACCCGACCCCGTCGGCGGCCTGCTGGGCGCGCGCATCCGGTACGTGCAGGAGCGCTGCACCGCGGAGCCCGCGATGTTCTGGCTCAACCAGTACGCCAACGACAACAACTGGCTCGCCCACTACGGGAGCACCGGGCCGGCCATCGTGAAGTCGTACCCGGACCTGGAGTACCTGTTCGTCGGCGCCGGGACGACCGGGACCCTCACCGGGTGCGCGCGCTACCTGAAGGAGGCCGGCCACCCCGCGAAGGTGGTCGCGGTCGACAGCGTGGGCTCGGTCACCTTCGGCGGGCCGGCCGGGCCGCGCTACATTCCGGGACTCGGCACCGGCCGCCGCCCGGAGATCGCCGACGAATCGGTGGTCGACGAGATCCTGATGGTGGAAGAGGTCGACGCGATCCGGATGTGCCGATTCCTCGCCCGGCGCGGATTCCTGTTCGGCGGCTCCACCGGAACGGTGCTCGCCGGCGCCTTCCAACGGCTGCTCGGGGAGCGGCCGGACGTGTGCGCCGTGGCCATTTCCCCGGATTTCGGGGAACGCTATCTCGACTCCGTCTACGACGACGACTGGGTGGGTGAAAGATTCGGCGAGATCGGGCTGTTCGCCCCCGCCGGGGAGAGTGCCGGGGCCGTCGTGGAAATCTCCCAGAGGTGAGACCGCAGACCATGTTCGACGCGCACACCGCCGTGGAAAGCAGTGACATGTCTTCATCATTCTCGTCGTCCGCGGACGGCGCCCCCCGGACCCTCGACCAACTCTTCGAGGCACAGGCCCGGCGGACCCCCGACGCCGTCGCCCTGGTCCACCGCGACCAGCGGCTGACGTACCGCCAACTCCACGACCGGGCCCTGGCGGTGGCCGGCCGGCTGGCCGCACTCGGGGTCCGCCGCGAGTCACTGGTCGCACTCGCCTTCCCCCGCGGCGTCGACGCGGTGGTGGGCACGCTCGGCGTCGTGCTGGCCGGCGGGGCCTACCTGCCGGTCAACCCCGCGTTCCCGCCCGAGCGGATCACCCGGATGCTGGCGGACGCGGCCCCACCGCTGATCCTCTGCGCGGCGCCGGCGGCCGGCGCCCTGCGCGACGCGGTACCCGCCGCGACCCGGCTGCTCACCCTGGACGAGCTGCTCGCGGCCCCGGCCCCCGCCGAACCGCCGGCCCCCGCCGGCGACCCGGAGGCCGACGCCGGATCACCGCTGGCGTACGTGATGTACACCTCCGGCTCCACCGGCCGGCCCAAGGGGGTGATGGTCGAGCACGCGGGCGTGGTGCGCCTGGTCCGCGACGCCGACTGGTTCACCTTCACCGCCGCCGACCGCTGCCTGCAGACCGGCGCGCTCGAGTTCGACGCCGCCACCTTCGAGATCTGGGGCACCCTGCTCGCCGGGGCCACCCTCCACCTGGTCGACCAGGAGGTGCTGCTCACCCCCGCACGGCTGAAGCAGACCCTGTACGACGCCGGGATCACCGTGCTGTGGCTCACCGCACCGCTGTTCAACCAGATGGTGGACGAGGACGTCACCATGTTCGCCCGGCTCGGCACCCTGCTGGTCGGCGGCGACGTGCTCTCCTGCCGCCACGTCAACCTGGTCCGCGAGGCCTGCCCGGCACTGCGCGTCCTCAACGGCTACGGCCCCACCGAGAACACCACCTTCACCACGGTCTTCCCGGTCGAGCGCGGCTACCGCGACGCCGTCCCGATCGGCCGGCCGATCCGCGGGACCACCGCCCTGGTCGTCACCCCCGAGGGCCGCCCCGCCGCCCCGGGCAGGATCGGCGAGCTGTACACCGGCGGACTCGGCCTCGCCAGGGGCTACCTGCACAACCCCGAACTCACCGCCGAACGCTTCGTCCACCTCGACGGCGAGCGCTACTACCGCACCGGCGACCTGGTCAGCGCGGACGCCGACGGCGTGCTCTCCTTCCACGGCCGCACCGACGACCAGGTGAAGATCCGCGGCCACCGGGTCGAGGTCAAGGAGGTCACCCACGCCCTGCTGGAGGCCCCCGGCGTCCGCGACGCCCACACCGTCGTGGCCGGCACCGGCAGCGCCCGCCACCTGCTCGGCTACGCCGTCCTGGCGGCCGGCACCGAGGCCGCCGAGGTGCTCGACGGGCTCCGCCGCACCCTGCCCTCCTACCTCTGCCCCGACCAGGTGATCGCCCTCCCGGCGCTCCCGCTCAACGCCAACGGCAAGGTCGACGCCGCCCGGCTGCCCGCCCCGGCCGCCCGGGCCGCCGCACCCGCCGGCGAACGCACCCCGGAGGAACAGCGCCTCGCCCGGCTGTGGGCCGAGGTCCTGCACCTGGACCCCGAAGCGATCGGCCCCGACGACGACTTCTTCGCCTCCGGCGGCAACTCCATCGCCGCCGGCGCGCTGCTCGGCCGGATCGCCCGGACCCTGGGCGCGACCCTGGGCTTCCACCAGCTCTTCGCCGCCCGCACCCTGCGCCTGATGGCCAGGGAGGTCGTGGCGGCCGACCGGACCGAACTCGCCCCGATCCCGGCGCTCGCACCGCGCGCCTCCTACGCCCTGCACCCGCAGCAGCGCGCCCTGTACGCCGTCTGGCAGACCGACCCCGCCTCCACGGCCTACAACATCCCCGTCCGCATCGAGGTCTCCCCGTCCCTGGACGCCGACCGGCTGCGCGCCGCGCTGGCCGGCCTGCTGCGCCGCCACGACGCGCTGCGGACCGCCTTCCACGCCGACGGCGACGACGTCCGGCAGCTGGTCCGGGACCACGCCGAGGCCGAACTCGACGTGGTGACCGCGCCGCTGACCGACGCCGAGGCGCTCGCCCGGCTCGTCCGGCCGTTCGACCTTGCGGCCGCACCGCTGGTACGCGCACTCCTGCTGCCGGGCGACGGCACCGACCGGCTGTACCTCGACGTCCACCACATCGTCTTCGACGGCGTCTCGCTGCAGGTGCTCCTCGACGAACTGCTCGACCTCTACGTCGGCATCGAACCGGCCGCACCGCCGGTCCGCTACGCCGACGCCGCCGAGTGGTTCGCCGAACACACCGCCGCCGGCTCCTTCGCCGAGTCCGAGCGGTACTGGCTGGAGACCTTCCCCGAGCCGCCGCCCGCCCTCGGCCTGGCCACCGACTTCCCGCGCCCGCCGGTCCGCTCCACCCGCGGCGCCGTGCTGCGCCAGGAGCTCGGGCCCGCCCGCGACCGGGCGCTGCGGGCCTGCGCGGCCCAGCACGGCGTCACCGACTTCACCGTGCTGATGAGCGCCTACGCGGCCGCGCTGGCCAGGATCACCGGCGGCCTCGACCTGACCATCGGCTGCCCGATGAGCGGGCGGGTGCACCCCGACCTGGACGGCGTGGTGGGGATGTTCGTCAACACCGTGCCGCTGCGGCTGCGGCTGGAACCCGGGGACTCCCTCGCCGACCTGCTGCGCCGGGTCGCCGACCGGCACCACCTCGCCCTCACCCACCAGAGCCACCCCTTCGAGCAGCTGGCCCGCCAGGTCGTCACGGTCCGCGACCACAGCCGCAACCCGCTGTTCGACGCGTTCTTCGCGCTGCAGGACCTCGGCGTGCACCACCTGCGCAGGCACGGCCTGCGTGCCGCGGTCGCGCTGCCGCACCCCGGGACGAGCCGCTTCGACCTCAACCTCCAGGCGTACCGGCGCCCCGAAGGAACGGTGCTGGAGTTCGAGTACGGCACGGAGCTGTTCACCGCGCAATCCGCCGGGTTCCTGCTCGCCCGGACCGTCGCGGCACTGGACGAGATCCTCGTCGACGCCACCGGACCCGTCCTGCCCACCGCCCCGGCCGTGGAGCCCACCGCGGCTCCGGCCGCCGCCACCTTCTCCTTTTAGGACACCTCGTGAGCAACGCCCTCGAACTCCAGCTCGCCCTGCGGGACTTCCCGCAGCAGGCGGCCTTCTGGCAGCAGCACCTGGCCGACTGGGCCGAACCGACCGCCCTGGTCCGCGACCACCTGCGCAAGCACACCGGCCCGCGCCCGCTCGCCACCGCCCCGCTGGCGCCGCAGACCGTGGCCGCAGCCCGCGCGCTCACCAACGGCGACCCGCTGCTGCTCCGGGTGGTCGGCGGCGCGGTCCTCGCGCTGCTCGCGGCCCGGGCCACCGACCGCGACCGGGTGACCGTCTTCCTGCCGGTCCCCGGCGCCGCGCACCAGGGCGCCACGCGCACCGTACCGGTCGGCGTCGGACTCCAGGACACGACCACCGGACGGGACCTGCTCGGCACGCTGCGCGGCGCCTACCTGGCGGCCCTGGACCACCTCGACCTCCCGCTGTCCGCGCTGCTGGACCGCGACCGGACCCGGCCCGGTGACCTGATGCTCGCCGTCGACGGCGACCTCACCGAACAGGACGCCGACGCCCGGGGCTGCCCGCTGCTGTTCGACCTGCGGCCGGGCCCGGAAGGCGGCGCCGGCCGGATCGAACTCCACTACGACGCACGGCTGTTCACCGAGGCGACCGCCCGGCGGCTGGCCGACTCCTTCGCGGAGCTGTGCGGCGCGCTGCTCAAGGACACCGCGCAGCTGCTGTCCCCGCTGCTGTCCCCGACCGACACCGAACGCGCCCTCATCGCAGGCGAGTTCAACGCCACCGAGGCCGACTTCCCGGCCGACCGCACCCTCCACCGCTTCCTGGAGGAACGGGCCGCCGCCACCCCCGACGCCGTCGCGGTCGCCGACGACGGCACCAGCTACGCCGAACTGAACGCCGCCGCCAACCGCCTCGCCCGGGTGCTGCGCGAGCGCGGCATCGGCGCCGGCGACGTGGTCGGCGTCTGCGTCCCGCGCTCCCCGCGGATGCTGGTCGCGGTCTACGCCGTGCTCAAGGCCGGCGGCGCCTACCTCCCGATCGACCCGACCCTGCCGCAGGGCCGGATCGACTACATCCTCGACCACAGCGGCACCCGGCTGGTCGTGGTCGCCGAGGAGACCGCGCACGCGGTCACCGGCCGGACGGTGCTCGACCTGGCGGACCCCGCCGTCGCCGCGGCCGACCCCGCCGACCTGCCCGCAGTCAGCGGCCCCGAGGACCTCGCGTACGTGATCTACACCTCCGGCTCCACCGGCCGCCCCAAGGGCGTGATGGTCGAGCACCGGGCGATCGTCAACCGGCTCTGGTGGATGCAGCGCGCCTACCCGCTCACCGCCGACGACGTCATCCTGCACAAGACGCCGTTCACCTTCGACGTCTCGGTCTGGGAGATCTTCTGGTGGTCGCTGGCCGGCGCCGCCGTCGTCACCCTGCCCGGCGGCGACGAACGCGACCCGGAGAAGATCGCCGAGCGGATCACCGAGGCCGCCGTCACCACCGCGCACTTCGTGCCGTCGATGCTCGGCGCCTTCCTGCAGTACGCCGCCGCCACCGGCCGCAGCGCCCGACTGGCCACCCTGCGAACGGTCTTCGCCAGCGGCGAGGCGCTCGCGGTCGGCCACACCGAACAGTTCACCCGGGAACTCGGCGGCTTCGCCGAGCTGGTCAACCTGTACGGCCCGACCGAGGCGGCCGTCGACGTGACCTGCCAGCCCTGCACCGGCGTCGACACCACCCGGTCGGTCCCGATCGGCCGCCCGATCGACAACATCCGGCTCTACATCCGCACCAGGTCGGACGAGCTGGCCCCGATCGGCACCCCCGGTGAGCTGTGCATCGCCGGCACCGGCCTGGCCCGCGGCTACCTGAACGCACCCGAGCTGACCGAGGAGCGGTTCGTCCGCAACCCCTTCGAACCGGCCGGGCGGCTGTACCGCACCGGCGACCTGGCCCGCTGGCTGCCCGACGGCACCGTCGAGTACCTCGGGCGGATCGACAGCCAGGTCAAGATCCGCGGCTACCGGATCGAACTAGGCGAGATCGAGCACACCGCCGCCGCCTGCCCAGGCGTCGCCGACGTCGCCGTCACCACGGTGACCGACGAGGCCGGCAACCGCGCCCTGGTCGGTTACGTGGTCCCCGGCCCCGGCTACAGCGAGGCCCGGCTGCGCGAGGCGCTCGCGGCCGACCTTCCCTCGTACATGGTCCCGCCGCACCTGGTCGGGGTCCCGGCCATCCCGACCAACCACAACGGCAAGCGCGACCTCGGCGCGCTGCCGCGGCCCGCCGCCCCGGCCGCCACCGCGCACGTGGCGCCGCGCACCGCCGAGGAGCACACCCTCGCCGGGATCTGGGCGGACGTGCTGGGCGTCGAACAGGTCGGCGTCCACGACAACTTCTTCGCGCTCGGCGGCGACTCGATCACCTTCATCGCCGTGCTGGCCCGGGCCCGGGCGGCCGGGCTGCGCTTCACCTTCCAGCAGCTGTTCGCCCACCCCACCGTCGGCGAACTGGCCGGCCGCGCCACGGCCGGGGACCCGGCCGCCGACACCCCCGCACCCGCCGCCGAACCGTTCGCGCTGCTGACCGCCGCCGACCGGGCGCTGCTGCCGGCCGGCGCCGAGGACGCCTACCCGATGTCCCGGCTGCAGGTCGGGCTGATCTTCGAGGCCGCCCGCAGCGACAGCGAAGGCCTCTACCACGACATCCTCAGCTACCGGATCGCCGACCGGGTGGACGTCGACACCTTCGCCCGCGCGGTCGCCGAAGTGGCCCGCCGGCACGCCGTGTTCCGCACCTCCTTCCACCTCTCCGGCTTCGCCGAACCCGTCCAGGTGGTGCACGGCGACGCACCGCTGCCGCTCACCGTGACCGACCTGCGCGACCACCCGGCCGACCGCCAGGAGCAGGAACTCGCCCGGTTCGCCGAACACGAACTGCGCGACGGCTTCCGCTACGGCACCCCCGACCTGGTCCGGGTGCACCTGCACCTGCTCGGCGAGGCGGACTACCAGTACTCGCTGAGCTACCACGACGCCGCCCTCGACGGCTGGAGCGTCAACACCGTCCACCGCGACCTGTTCAGCACCTACTTCGCCCTGCTCGACGGCCGCGACCTGCCCGCCGCCGACACCCGGCTGTCCTACCGGGACTTCGTGGCCCTGGAGCGGCAGGCCGTCGACTCGCCCGAACAGCGCGCCTTCTGGCTGACCCTGATGGACGGCGCCGAGAGCACCGCCCTGCCGCGCTACGCCGCCGACTCCGCCGCCGAGATCCCCGAGGTGGTGATCCACGACGTCGAGCTGCCCGCCGGGCTGTCCGCGGCGGTCGTCGCCACCGCGGCCGCGCTGCGCGTCCCGGTCAAGTCGCTGCTGCTCGCCGCGCACACCGCCGTCCTGGGCTTCGTGGCCGGCACCGACGACGTCCTGACCGGCTACGAGCACTCCGGGCGCCCCGAGGTCGAGGGCGGCGAGAACATCCCCGGCCTGTTCCTCAACTCGGTGCCGTTCCGGACCACCCTCACCCCCGGCAGCTGGGCCGAACTGGTGCACGCCGTCTACCGGGCCGAGACCGCGATGCTGCCGCACCGCCGCTACCCGATGGCCGAGATCAAGCGCGCCGTCGGCAGCCGCGAGCCACTGTTCGAGACGGTCTTCAACTTCACCCACTTCCACGTCCTGAAGAGCCTCACCGAACGGGACGGCTTCGGCCTGGTCCGCTCGGTGGTGAACGCCCAGACCGAGTTCCCGTTCCGCGCCGAGTTCTCCCAGGACGCGGTCACCGACGAGGTGCAGCTCAGCATCCACTTCCACGCCAACGCCTTCGGCACCGACCAGATCACCCGGATCGGCGGCCACTACCGGCGCGCCCTCACCGCGCTGACCGCCGACGCCGACGCGCCCCGCGAACCGGCCGCCCTGCTCGGCGACGCCGAGGAGGCCGAACTGTGCGGCTTCGGCGGGCCCGCGTACCAACTGCCCGAGGGCACTTTCCTGGACCGCTTCGCCCACCACGTCGAACGGACCCCCGAACGGATCGCGCTCGTCCACGACGGACAGCGCCTCAGCTACGCCGAACTCGACCTCGCCGCCGAGCGCACCGCCGCGTACCTCCGCAGTCGCGGGGTCCGCGCAGGCGACGTGGTCACCACCGTGCTCACCCGCGGCGTGCCGTGGGCGGTGACCGTCCTCGCCCTGCTCAAGCTCGGCGCCGTCTACCTCCCGCAGGACATCGACCACCCCGCCGACCGGATCGCGGCCGTCCTGCGGCGCAGCGGCTCCCGCCACCTGGTCGCCGACGCCGCCGACGCCGACCGGCTGCGGGCGAGCCTCGCCGCGGCCGGCGCCGAACCCGAGCTGCTCCTCCCGCAGGACGCCGAACACGTCGAGCCGGCCGGCGGCGGACCGCGGCCCGGACCGGACGACCCGGCGTACCTGATCTTCACCTCCGGCTCCACCGGCGAACCCAAGGGCGCCCTCATCCGCCACCTGGGCATGCTCAACCACCTGCTGGCCAAGGTGGTCGACCTCGACCTCACCCGGGACGACCGGGTCGCCCAGCTCGCCACCCAGTGCTTCGACATCTCGGTCTGGCAGCTGCTGGTCGCCTGGACGACCGGCGGCGCCACCGTGGTCTACGGCCAGGACGCCGTGGTCGACATCCCGGCGTTCCTGCACGGCCTCGCCGAGGACGGCATCACCGTGCTGGAGGTGGTCCCCTCCTACCTGGACGCGGTGCTCACCGAGACCGCCCAGCGCCCCGCCCCGCTGCCCCGGCTGCGGGTCAACCTGGTCACCGGCGAACCGCTGCCGCCCGCGCTCACCCGCCGCTGGTTCGCCCAGTACCCGGCGATCCCGCTGGTCAACGCGTACGGGCCGACCGAGGCCTCGGACGACGTGACCCACCACCGGATCGAGTCCGCGCTCGACGGCGTCCGGGTCCCGGTCGGCCGGCCAGTGCTCAACACCGGCATCCACGTGGTCGGCCCCGACGACGCGCTGCGCCCGCTCGGCAGCTTCGGCGAGATCTGCGTGACCGGCGCGGGCGTCGGCCTCGGCTACGTCAACGACCCCGACCGCACGGCCGCAGTGTTCCGGCCCAACACCCTCGACGACCGCTCCGCGCTGCTCTACCGGACCGGCGACGTCGGCCGCTGGCTGCCCGGCGGCATCCTGGACTGCGCCGGCCGCAACGACCACCAGGTCAAGGTGCGCGGCTACCGGATCGAGCTCTCCGAGATCGACGGCGCACTCGAGCGGCTGCCCGGGGTGGACGGCGCGCTCACCCTGGCCCGCGAACTGGCCGGCGAGAAGCGGCTGGTGGCGTACTACACCGGCACCGCCGCCCCCGACCTCGAGGCCTTCCGGCGCGGCCTGGCCGCCACCCTGCCCGGCTACATGCACCCCGAGGTCCTGGTCCGCCTGGAGGAGTTCCCGCTCACCCCGAACGGCAAGACCGACCGCCGGGCGCTGGAGCGGCTGGAGGTCGCGTTGACCGGCCAGGCGTACGAGCCGCCCGCCACCGACGAGGAACGCCTGGTGTGCGACCTCTTCGGCCGGGTGCTCGGACTGACCGCGCAGCAGGTGTCGGTCACCGACAACTTCTTCGACCTGGGCGGCCACTCGATCGCCGCGATGAAGGTCGCCGCGCTCTCCGACGGCCGGATCGGCCTGCGCACCCTGCTGGCCCGCCCGACCGCGCGGCGGCTCGCCGCGAGCCTGACCGAGGCCGCGGCCGGCCCCCGGGAGCTGCTGGTCGACCTCACCGGGGCGGCCGGCGCGGACGCGCCCGAGGCCGCGGCCACCGTGGTCTGCATACCGTTCGCGGGCGGCGGCGCGGTCAGCTACGTGCCGCTGGCCCGGGAGCTGGCGGGAGGCGGCGAGGCGGTCCGGGTGCTCGGGGCCGAGCTGCCCGGGCGCACCGCGGCCGACACCCGCCCGCACCGCCCGGTCGAGCAACTCGCCGAGGAGCTCGCCGACGCCGTCGCCGCCCGCGCCGCCGGACCGGTCACCGTCCTCGGCCACTGCGCCGGATCGGCGCTCGGCCTGCTGCTGGTGACGGCGCTGCGCCGGCGCGGAGCGGACGTCCGCGGCCTGCTGGTGCTCTCCAAGGTGCTCCGCTCGGCCGACCCCGCCGACCACACCGCCAACGAGGTGCTCGGCATGTCGGAGCAGCAGGTGCTGCAGTGGCTGGCCGACAACACCGGTCTGACCGAGGTGGACGGCTTCTCGGCCGCCGAACGGGCCGACCTGGCGGGCGCGTTCCGCTACGACACGGTGGAGGCCACCCGCGGGTTCCACCGGGCGCTGACGGCGCTGGCGGAGCAGCCGCTCGACTGCCCGGTCACAGCCGTTATCGCCACCGACGACCCGCTGACCGGCGGCCGCCCGGACGCCGCCGACACCTGGCGGGCCTTCGACCCGCAGGCCCGGATCGTGGTGACCGACCACGGCGGCCACTACCTCAACACCACCAGGCCGGAGTTGATCGCCGGGCTGGTCCGCGAGAGCCTGGGCAGCCGGCCCGCCGTGACGGCTGCCGACCGCTGACGGCCCGTCACCGGCACCGACGGCCGGTCATCGACGGCCGACTCGCAGGCCGCCGGGCGGCGCCCCGAACCAAGGAGTACCCGACGTGAACATCCTGACCATCGTGCTGATGGGCGCGGTGACCTTCGCGCTGCGCTTCAGCTTCTTCGGACCGCTGAAACCGGAGAAGATCTCGCCCCGGATCGAGCAGGCGCTGCCGTACGTCATGCCGGCCGTGCTGATGGCGATCATCGTGCCGTCGGTGCTGCTCGCGCCGCCCGCCGAGCGCGGGCCGGGCTGGCTGACGCCCTACCTGGTCGGCGCGCTGGTCGGGTTCGGGGTCGGCGCGGTCAGACGGGACAACTTCTTCCTGGTGTTCGCCTGCGCGGTCGCGGGGTTCGCGCTCACCAAGCTCTTCCAGTGAGGCCCCGGCCGTCCGGCGGGACCCCGCACCACGACACGGAAAGGACGTCGATGACCACCGTCACCGTCACCGCCACGACCCGATCGGCGGAGGTGCGCAGCGGCGCGCTGGCGTCCGTCCCGATCGTGGTGGGCGCCGTCCCGTTCGGCCTGCTGTTCGGGGCGGTGGCGCAGCAGTCCGGCCGGAGCCTGCTGGAGACCATGCTGCTCAGCGCCCTGGTCAACGGCGGCTCGGCGCAGATGATCGGCGTCGGCATGCTGTCCTCCGGCGTCGCCTGGCCGCTGGTGGTGCTCACCACCCTGGTGGTCAACGCCCGGCACGTGTTCTACTCGGCCGCCCTGTCGCCGTCCATCAAGCACCTGTCCGCCGCCTGGCGGGCCGTGCTCGCGTACGGCATGACGGACGCCATCTACGCGCTGGCCGCCAAGCGCTACCGGGAGCAGCCCGGCCCCGGCGAGCAGCACTGGAACGTGCTGGCCGCCTCGGTCGCCGTGTACGCGGCCTGGCTGAGCAGCTCGCTGGTCGGCTGGCTGTTCGGCAGCGACCTCGGCAGCCTGGACGGTCTCGGCCTGGACTTCGCCATCTACGCCACCTACATCGGCCTGGTGGTCTCCTGCTTCACCAGCTTCCGGGCGGTGGCGATCGGCCTGCTGGCGGGCGCGCTGTCGCTGGCGCTGCACCACCTGCCGTACCAGAGCGGCCTGTTCTGCGCCACGCTGCTGGCCGCCGGCACGGCGACCGTCTGGGAGTCGGCGGTACGCGGCCGGGCCGCCGGTGCAGCACCTGCGGTACCCGCCGAGGCCCCGGACCACTGACCTCCCTCCACCCGTCACTTCCACCTTGGAGCACATCATTTCTGCCGCACCGCAGTTCTCCGTCATCGGCGGAGCCGTCGTCAACGAGGTCCTGGACGGCGACCCGGCCGGGATCGTCGACATCGTGCGCCGCGCCTACCTCGCCCACGGCGAGCAGCAGAGCGTCAACCCGCCGAGCTACTTCCTGCGCTTCCCGGACCGCCCCGACTCGCGGATCATCGCGCTGCCGGCCGCGCTGGGCGGCGAGTTCGGCGTCGACGGCATCAAGTGGATCTCCAGCTTCCCCGGCAACATCGCCTCCGGGCTGCCGCGCGCCTCGGCCGTCCTGATCCTCAACGACCACGAGACCGGCTACCCGTTCGCGTGCCTGGAGAGCTCCATCATCAGCGCGACCCGCACCGCCGCCTCCGCGGCGCTCGCGGCGGCCGAACTGCACCGCGACCGGGCCCGCCCGCGCACCGTGACCTTCTTCGGCACCGGCCTGATCGCCCGGTACATCGAGAAGTACCTGCACGGCACCGGCTGGGAGTTCGACACCGTCACCATCTTCGACACCAGCGAGCAGTACGCCACCGCCTTCGCCGGCTACCTCACCGAGCAGGGCCGCACCGCGCGGATCACCGTGGTACCGACCGCCGAGGAGGCCATCCGCTCCTCGGACCTGATCGTCTTCGCCACCACGGCCGGCGCTCCCCACGTCCAGGAGCCCACCTGGTTCGACCACAACCCGACCGTGCTGCACGTCTCGCTGCGCGACCTCTCACCCGAGATCGTCCTCGCCTCGACCAACATCGTCGACGACATCGACCACTGCCTGAAGGCCGACACCTCCCCGCACCTGGCCGAACAGCTCACCGGAAACCGCGACTTCGTCACCGGCACGCTGTACGACGTCCTCCAGGGCAAGGCCGAGCTGCCCGCCGACCGCCCGCTGATCTTCTCCCCGTTCGGCCTCGGCGTCCTCGACCTCGCCGTCGGCGTCACCGTCTACCGCCGGGCCCTGCAGCGCGGCCTGGCCGCCCCGGTCGCCGACTTCTTCCACGACCTCAGCCGCTACGCCTGACCGCGGGACGGCGGGGGCGGCGGGCGTCGCCGCCCCCGGGGTGTTAGTTTGCGGCGTTGTCACCATGGCGAGATCAGGGGGAACCAATGGCAGACCAGCAGGCCCGGAAGGCGCCGCAGGTGCGGGAGGCGCAGGTGCTGCGCACCGAGCGGATCACCCCGCACATGGTGCGGCTGGTGCTCGGGGGAGCGGGGCTCGAGGGCTTCGAGGGGGCGGAGTTCGCCGACCAGTACGTCAAGGTGCTGTTCGCGGCGCCGGGCGCGGCCTACCCGGAGCCCTGGGACCTGGGGTGGATCCGGGAGGAGCTGCCGCGCGAGCAGTGGCCGGTGTCGCGGACGTACACGGTGCGGTCCTGGGACGCGGCGGCGCGCGAGCTGACGATCGACTTCGTGGTGCACGGCGACGAGGGGCTGGCCGGGCCGTGGGCGGCCGCCGCGCAGGTCGGCGACACCGTGCGGTTCGGCGGGTCCAGCGGCGGTTACGTACCGGACCCGGCGGCCGACTGGCACCTGCTGGTCGGGGACGAGAGCGCGCTGCCCGCGATCGCCGCCGCGATGGAGCGGATGCCGGCGGGCGCGATCGTCCACGCCTTCGTCGAGGTCGCGGACGCCGCGGAGGAGCAGAAGATCGTCACCCCGGACGGGATGGCGGTCGGCTGGCTGCACCGTGGCGGCCGGGCCACGGGCGAGACGCTGGTGGAGGCGGTCACCGCCCTGGAGTTCCCGCCCGGCGAGGTCTGCGCCTTCGTCCACGGCGAGGCGGGCTTCGTGAAGGAGCTGCGGCGCCACCTGCGCCTGGACCGCGGCGTGCCGCGCGAACGGCTCTCGATCTCCGGGTACTGGCGGCTCGGCCAGAGCGACGAGGCGTGGCGGGCCGGCAAGCGCGAGTGGAACGCCCAGGTGGAGGCGGAGCAGGAGCAGCCGGGCGCCTGACGCACCGGCACGGGTTGAGCCCCGTGCCGGGCCGTCAGGGCAGCGGCTGGGCGTGGACGGGGGTGTCCGGCATGGGCAGGTCCCCGCTGCTCAGGAGGTAGGCCACGCCGTTCTCGGTGATCTCCACCTGGACGGTGCGGCCGGCGTTGGAGTACAGCGGGTGGCCGGTCGGGCCGCGGGCGCCGTGGTGCTCGACCAGGACGCTCTCCTGCTTGCCGTGGCAGCCCTGCGGGCCGGGGAAGGTGAGGAGCCAGCGGCTGGCGGTCGGGGTGGTCATGTCTCTCACCGTGCCTGGTGTGCTCCCCGGGGCGGCGGCGGGTGTCCGGCGCCCGCCGCCCTCCGGGACGGTCGTCGTGCTCGGGTGACCCCAGCGGGTCACCAGTAGTGGCGGCGTCCGCCGACCTCGTGGCCGACGGCTCCGAGGATCCACAGGAGCAGGCCGACGACGACGAGCACGGCGCCGATGGTCCAAAGGACGCCGAGGCCGGTGATCAGGCCGATGACGAGGATGATGACTCCGAGGACGATCATTTCCTGCTCCTGCCAGGTCGTTCCCCCCGCCGGGTCGAGCCCCCTCGCCACACGTCTGCCCATGTGCCGGACATCGAACCGGTGCTGGCGGACGGACTGCCGACCGGATCCCGGCCATCTACGGCGTCCTCGCGGTCGAGGGCCAGGGGAACTTCGAGACACCCGGCCTGCACAACACCGGCTGCTGACCCCCCGCCTCAGCGTCCGAACTTCGCCTTCGCGGCCGGGGTGACCGGGGTGAAGAGGTTGACCAGGTTGCCGTCCGGATCGCGTAGCAGCAGCGACCGGTTGCCCCAGGGCATCGTGGTGGGCTCGTTGACGAACTCCGTGCCGTGCCCGGCCAGTGCCGTGTGGAGGGCGTCGACGTCGTCGACGAGGAACTCGACGATCGCGCTGCGGTTGGCACCGGCCTCGGCCGAGCCGGGCGCGAAGAGCGGGACGGTACGGGTGCTGCCGATGGCCAGCGTGCCCGCTCCCGCCGACCCATCCGACCCCGCCGTGATCTCGGCGAAGTCCTCGTTGCTCCAGACGGCGGCCGTCCGGGTGACGCGTTCGTAGAACTCGACGAGGCGCGCGACGTCCTCGGTGATGACGCGGATGGATGCGAGGTGCACGGTGTGGCTCCCTTGATCGACGGAGTGGGCGACACGGACCACGCTAGATCGGATACCGGACGGAATCCGCCCGGTATCCGCGGGAGAATCCCCGGTATGTCCAAACCGACGTCCCGCGTCCTCGCACTGCTGGAACTCCTCCAGTCGGGCGGCCTGCGGACCCTCGCAGAGCTCGCCGACCGGCTGGAGGTGGACGAGCGCACGGTCCGGCGCTACATCGCGCACCTGATCGAGCTGGACGTCCCGGTGGTCTCGGTGCGCGGCCGGTACGGCGGCTACCGGCTCGGGCCCGGCTACCGGATGCCCCCGCTGATGCTCAGCGACGACGAGGCCGTGGCGGTCGTGCTGGGGCTGGTCACCGGACGGACGGGCGGGCTCGGTACGTCGGCGGCGACGGCGGCGTCGGCGACGGCGGCCGGGACCGCCCTGGCCAAGGTCCGCAGGGTGCTTCCCCGGCGGTCGGCGGACCGGCTGGACGCGCTGCTCGGCTCGCTCGCCTTCACCGCCGCACCGCCCGGCACCGACGTGAACAGCGCGGTGCTGCTCGCCGTCGCCGACGCCGTCCGCCACCGCTCACCGGTCGAGATCGGCTACACCGCCGCCGACGGACGGCGCAGCGTCCGCACGATCCATCCGTACGGGCTGGTGGTCCACTCCGGCAGGTGGTACGTGTCGGCGGCCGACCCGGCCGTCGGCGAGGACCGGACCTTCCGGCTGGACCGGATCTCCGAGGTGCGCAGCCGCCCGGGGACCTTCGAGCCGCCTGCCGGGCCGGACCCGGCGGAGCGCGTCATGGCCGGGTTCACGGAGGCGGCCTACCGCCACCACGTGGTGCTGCGGATCGGGGCGGCACCCGAGCGGATCAGGACCTTGCTCCCCGTGAGCGTCGCGACCGTGGAGGGGCCTGCGGACGAGCCCGTGGACGGCCCCGCCGACGGCGCGGGCGGCGGGCCTTCAGGCTGGTCTCGGGTGGAACTCCGGGCCGAGCGGCTGGACTGGCTCCCGGCGGTGCTCGCCGCGATCGACGGGCCGTTCGTGATCGAGCAGCCGGAGGAGCTGCGCGAGCTGGTACTCGGGCTCGCCGGCCGCCTGGCGTCGTCCGCCGGCCGGGAGGCGACGGGCGAGGCGCGGCAGGTGGATGAGGAGCAGCGGGCCGGCGAGGGGTGACCGGCGTCCGGGGCCGTCGCCGGCGGGCGGCGGCGGCCCCGGGACGCCGGAGCTCAGCGGGCGCTGCCGAGGTTGCGGTCCCCCTCGGCGCCTTCGAGCATCAGGGTGGTCTCCTCGACCCGGCGGAAGCGGCCGTCGGGGGCGAACTCGGCGAACAGGTAGACCTCCATGCGGACGGTCGACCCGTCGACCTTGGTCACCGTGACGGTGTGGCGGTCCGCGTAGCGGTCGCCGTCGACGAGTTCGTCGTGGACGGTGACCGTGCCGTGGGCCACGACCTTCCGCAGGTGGGCGATGTGGGTGAGGAACCCGGTCCGGTCGTCCCAGCGCCCGTCGGTGCGCTGGCGGTAGTCGGGGGCGAAGTGCCGGTCCGCGGCCTCGTCGAGGTCGAGCCCCGGGGTGAGGAGCAGGTCGGTGAGGGCGGCGCGGATGTCGGTGCGGTTCACGGGGGTTCCCTTTGGTGCGCGGGGGAGTGCCCCGCATGACTGATCGGGCGCAGAAGTCGGCTGCCCGAGGTACGACCCGGAACTGTACCGGAATAAGCGTGCTTCGCACACGCTAAATTTCCGTGGGGTGCCGGGGTGTCCGGCCGCCCTCGTAGGGTTCTCGTCGGGTGCTACTGGTCCGAGTAGCTGAGGTCTCCCACCGTCCAACTGCTCACTTCCGCAAGGGCGATGCGGTACATGCCGCCGGTGTGCGGGAGTCCGTAGCTGCCCTGGAGGATCCTGGCGAGGTGCAGATGGAGGTGGGTGATGTCTCCGGAGCGCGGCCCGGGCGTCCTGGTCGGGCCGTCCGTACCCTCCGTCGGGGCCGCGAACAGGGTGCCGAACGGTTTCAGGTGCTCGGAGGTGGCCAGGACCTCCGCGACCCGTTCCCGCCACAAGCTCTCCGGGGCGAGCCGGCCGGTGATGACCGCACCGGGGACGACTACGGTCAGTGGCATCTGATTGCTGTGCTCGGACTCCACCATCGAGGCGATTGCGACGAGCAGCTCATCGGGGTGCGACATGGGCCCGAGGATAGCCGCTGACGGGTGCGCGGCACGCCCGCCGCTGGTGGCGACGCCCGGAGTGCCCGCACCGGGCGGCCGACATCCGACCGTCACCGGGTGCCCGGCTCCGGTGTCCGTCCGGTGCCCGGGGGTAGCCCCCACCCTGGCCGGGACCCCGTACTGGATCCGCCCCGCGCCGACCGGGGTCGTGGCCAACGCCCTGCTCGACCTCGACCTCAACCTCGGCCTCGGCCTCTGAGCGCTGCGCACACGAGATGAGCACTGCATCATGTACAGAGCGTTGCCA
>NZ_JBEZIR010000114.1:0-29578 GCF_040651175.1 Kitasatospora sp. NPDC048540 | reverse complement strand
AGCGCGGCGACACCGGCGACCCACTGGTCCTCGGGCGTCTCTTCCAGGTACCGCCGGTCAGCGCCCGATCCGGTCGGAGAGACCGGCCAGCGCCACCCCGGCGGGACCCGCGGTCGCCAGCTCCGCCCGCCGCACCAGGCTCAGTGCGAACGAGCGCACCAGCTTGTGGAACGCGTACCGGCCGGGCGCCGGGGTGTCCAGCAGGCTGGCGTCCACCAGCTCCTCCAGCAGGTTCTCCGCCTCGGCCCGGTCGGCGCCGAGTGCCGCGGCCGCGGCCGCGAGCGACAGGTCCGGACCGTCCAACTGGGCGATCTGGCGCAGCGCGTGGGCCGCCTGCCAGCCGAGCCGCTCGTAGCTGAGCCGGAACGCGGTACCGACCGCGGCGCCGCCGAGGTCCAGCACCGAGCTGCCCTCCTCCTCGTCCTCCAGCCGCTCCACCAGCGAGGCGATCTGCCAGCGCGGCCGGGCCGCCAGCCGGGTCGCCACCAACTGGACGGCCAGCGGCAACAGGCCGCAGGCCTCGACCAGCCGGCGGGCCGCGACCGGCTCGGCCGCCACCCGCTGGTCGCCGATGATCGCGGCGACCATCCGCACCGCCTCCCGCGGGGACAGCGGGTCCAGCGAGAGCAACTGCGCCGAGCGCAGGCCCGCCATCCGGACCCGGCTGGTGACCAGCACCATGGAGCCGGGGGCGGCGGGCAGCAGCGGCTGCACCTGCTCGGCGCTGACCACGCCGTCCAGCACGATCAGCATCCGGCGGCCGTCCAGCAGGGTGCGGAACAGCGCCGCCCGCTCGGAGATCGCGGTGGGCAGCGGCCCGCCGGGCCGCAGCGCCCGCAGGAAACCGCCGAGCACCTCGCCGGGCGTCACCCAGGCACCGTCCTGGCCGGGTCCGTCGATCTCGGCGAACAGACAGCCGTCCGGGAACCGGTCACGCACCCGGTGCGCCCAGTGGACCGCCAGCGCGGACTTGCCGACCCCCGCCATCCCGTCGATCGCGCAGACCACCATCCGCTGCTCGCACAGCAGGCCGTCGAGCCGCGCCAGGACGGCCTCACGGCCGTAGAAGTCCGGTACCGCCATCGGTAACTGGGCCGGCCTCAGCGGCTCGGCCGACTGGCCCTCGGGGTCCTGGTCGGCGACCAGCCCGCGCAGGGCGCCACCGGCGCCGAGCACGTCGTCGCACCGGCCCGCCAGCTCCGGGGTGGCGGGCCGGGCACCGGTCTCCACCCTGCTCAGATAGCCCTTGCTGTAGTGCGCCATCTCGCTCAGCGCCTTCAAGGAGACGCCCTGCTGTGTCCGGAGTCTTCGCAGCTCGAACCCGAATCTTTCGCTCAAAACTCCCCCCTCCTGCCCGTGTTGGTTGCTGTCTCCCCCGATGGGGCCCATCACAGGCGGCTGAGAGCCGCCGCGCCACCGCCGCTGTGGGCCGCGCTGCCGTCGTCGTGATCCCCCCGGAGACGACGGCACCCTGGTGCGGGTGGCGGGGCCGATCCTACGGGAGATCAGCGTCCGATGTTCGAATTCGATCAGACTTTGCTCACCGGTTTTCGGATCTCGATCGCGGACCGGTGGCGGTAGGGGCACGGATCAGGAACTGATGCTGCGTTACCGAGACATTCGGGACAGCTTCCGCTTGCTCCAGAGGATGTGACTGTCAGTCACCGGAAAGGGGTCGGCACTTCGCACACCGCCGGGTGCCAGGCATCGCGGGCGGCGAGGTGCAGGACGAGCGCCGCGATGTTCCACGCGTCGTCCTCGCCGCGGTGGTGCCGGCCCTCCAGCGGCAGGCCCGCCAGCTCCAGCGCGCGGGCCATGCCGGGCCGCTTGCGCAGCCCGTACGCCTCGGTGAAGACCAGCTTGGCGTTGGCGTGGCGGCGGCCGAACGGGTACCGGGTGCCGGTGGCCGCGCACTGCCGGGTGAACTGGTTGCGGTCGTAGTCGCCCCAGCTGGCCCACGGGCGCGACCCGGCCCGGTGCTCGGCCGCCAGCAGCCGGCAGGCCTCCGCGAACGGGACGCCGGTGTCGACCTCGGCCTGGGTCAGCCCGGTCAGCCCGGTGCAGAAGTCGCTCACCGTCGAGCGCCGGGGCCGGACCAGGATCCGGTGACGGCCGACCCGCTCACCCGCGGTGACGTCGACCACCGTCAGCCCGATCTCGATGATCTCGCTGACCGCGCCGGGCGGCGGCTGCCCGTCCCAGCAGGTCGCCTCGATGTCCACCACGTTCCACAGTTCCGGTGCGCTCTCCACCCGGGGCAGGCTAGCCGCGCCCGGCGCCGGCCGGCACCGGGATTTCCCACGGCGCCGGCCGCCGCGGGCCCGCGGCCCGGGCGACGACGGCTCAGGCGGTGGCGGGTCAGGCGATGACGGCTCAGGCGATGACGGTGAGCAGCAGCCCGTCCTGCACCAGCCAGCGGCCGTGGAAGCCGAGCAGCGGCCCGCCGTCCGCGGTGGTGCCGTCGACCAGCAGCCGGGCGGACCAGGTGCCGTCCACCTCCAGCGTGATGTCCGCCTCCTCGAACTCCAGGAAGCGCCTGGTCAGCGGGAACCACGCCTTGTAGACGCTCTCCTTGGCGCTGAACAGCAGCCGGTCCCAGTGCACCGCGGGCCGCTCCGCCGTCAACTCGGCGATCCTGGAATGCTCCTGGGGCAGCGCGACCACCTCCAGCACGTCGTCCGGCAGCGGCTCGTGCGGTTCGGCGTCGATGCCGACGGTGCGCAGGTCACCGGCGCGGGCGACCACGGCGGCGCGGTAGCCGGCGCAGTGCGTCATGCTGCCGACCACGCCCTCGGGCCAGCGCGGTGCGCCGCGCTCCCCCCTCAGGATCGGCACCGGTGGCAGGCCGAGCGCGCCGAGCGCCCTGCGGGCGCAGGCCCGTACGGTGGCCACCTCGCGGCGGCGGGCCGGGACCGCCTTGGCGACCAGCTCCTCCTCGCCCGGCAGCAGTGGGGCGTCGGCCAGGTCGTCGAAGGCCTCCGCCCAGGAGGCGCCCGGCGGCAGCAGCTGCTCGATCACCGCTCCTCCGCCCGCAGGACCCGGCGCGGGCGGTGCGGGCCGCCGCGCGGGCCCCACTCGCGCGGGTAGCCGAGCGAGACCTCCTCGAAGCGGACGCCGTCCGCCCAGGTGATCCGGGGGATGTGCAGGTGTCCGTAGATCATGGCGGCGGCGTCGTACCGCCGGTGCCAGTCGGCGGTGCGCTCGGTGCCGCACCAGAGCGCGAACTCCGGGTAGCGCAGGATCCTGGTGGGCTCGCGCACCAGCGGGTAGTGGTTGACCAGGACCGTCGGCAGGGCGGGGTCGCGCCGGGCGAGCAGCCGTTCGGTCTCCTCGATCCGCGCCTCGCACCAGGCCTCGCGGGACGGGTACGGGTCGGGGTGCAGCATCATCTCGTCGGTGCACACCACGCCGGCGGCGTAGGCGGCGGCGAGCGCCTCCGTCTTGTCCGCGGTGCCCTCGGGCCGGAAGGTGTAGTCGTAGAGGAGGAAGAGCGGGGCGACGGTGACCGGACCACCGGGTCCGCCGGACCACACCGCGTACGGGTCCTCGGGGGTCAGCACGTCCAGGCCGCGGCAGAGTTCGACCAGGGCCCGGTAGCGGTCGTCGCCGCGCAGCTGCACCGGGTCGTCCTTGGGGGTCCACAGTTCGTGGTTGCCGGGGGCCCAGATCACCTTGGCGAAGCGCTCGCGCAGGGTGGCGAGCACCCACTCGATCTCGCCGAACCGCTCGCTGACGTCGCCGGCGACGATCAGCCAGTCGTCCGGGGAGTCGGTGCGCAGCTCCTCGACCACCTTCCGGTTCTCCGGGTAGGCGACGTGCAGGTCGCTGATCGCGTACAGGGTGCCGCTCATACCAGCGCCTCGAGGTGACGGGAGATCACCGCGGCGATCTCGTCGTGGCGGCCGTTCAGGTAGAAGTGGCCGCCGGGGAACACCTTCAGGTCGAACCCGGCCGCGGTGTACCGCTCCCAGCCCCGGGCGTCGGCCGGCGAGGTGACCGGGTCGTCGTCGCCGACCAGTGCGGTGACCGGGCAGCGCAGCGGATCCCGCTCGCGGTGCTGGTAGCCGGTCAGCGCGGCGTAGTCGGCGCGGACGGCGGGCAGCGCCAGTGCGACGATCTCCGGGTCGGCGAGCAGCCCGGCGTCGGTGCCGTCCAGCGAGGCCAGGTGGGCGAGGAGCGCCCGGTCGTCGAGCAGGTGCGCGGCCTCCGGGCGGCGCAGGTGCGGCGCGCGGCGCCCGGACACCATCAGCAGGTCGGGGCCGGCGCCGGAGCTCTCCAGCAGCCGGGCGGCCTCGTACGCGACCACGGCGCCCATGCTGTGGCCGAGCAGCAGCAGCGGGCGGCCGTCGCTCTCGCCGAGGGCGTCGACCGCGCGGGCGGCCAGCTCGGTGATGCTGCGCAGCGGGGTCTCGGTGAACCGGTCCTGACGGCCCGGGTACTGGACGGCCAGCACCTCGGTCCGCGGGGAGAGCAGGCCGGAGAGCGGGTGCCAGTAGCTCGCCGAACCACCGGCGTGCGGGAAGCACACCAGCCGTGCGCGGGCGTCGCCGCCCGGGTGGAACCGCCGCAGCCAGCGGTCGCTGGTCATCGTCTCTCCCCTGTCACGATCACGGGAATCCGCTGCCGGGCCGGTGGTCGACCCGGGCCCCCGGGCATTCCCCGAACCCACATCGGCCGGACCGACAATACTCTGACAACGCTTCACTTCTCCGGATCTTCACATCGAAGCCCGGCCCCGAGGGGGCCCTCCGGCGCCGGGGGCCTCCCTCCCTCCCGTATTGTTAGGTTAGCCTAACCATTGTACGCGGGCGCCGGTCTCGACACCCCCCGGCACCACCCGTACAGCACCGTCCGCACGGCACCGCCCGCGCAGCACCCCACCGCTCGACGGCGGCCCGACGGCCCGTCCGTCACCGCCCGCACGCCCCGGCCCAGGCGCCGCCCGCGCCAGGAAACGGAGAACTCATGACCACGGCCTACGAGGCCCACGACACGGCAGCGGCCCTGCCGGGCGCCACCGCCCTGCTCGCCGGCTACCGACCGGGACCGGCGACGGCCTTCTTCGCCGGCCCCGGCCGCACCCTGCTGGCCGAAGGCGTCCGCGCCACCGTCACCGACCCGGCCCGCGCCACCGAGGCGCTGCGCGCGGCCCGCGCGGCCGGGGCCGAGGCGCCCGTCGTGGTCGGCGCGATCCCGTTCTCCCCGGGCCGGCCGGCCCGGCTGTTCATACCCGCCGAGGTCCACCGGGCCGGGCCGCTGCACGAGGACCCGCTGCTGCAACTGCCCGCCGCCGCCCCGGCCACCGCCGACTGGCGGCAGCGCCCGGTGCCCGCCCCCGAGGTCTACCGGGACGCCGTCGCCGAGGCCGTCCGCCGGCTGTCCGACGACTCCGGACTGACCAAGGTGGTGCTCGCCCGCACCCTGGAACTGACCGCGCCCGGCGGCGCCGACCTGCCCGCCATGCTGCACCGGCTGTCCCGCCGCGACCCCGACGGCTACACCTTCGCCGTCCCGGCCGGCGGCGCCGCCACCCTGGTCGGCGCCAGCCCCGAACTGCTGGTCTCCCGCCGGGCCACCGCCGTCAGCGCCAACCCGCTGGCCGGCTCCGCCGCCCGCTCCACCGACCTGGCCGAGGACGTCCGCCGGGCCGCCGCCCTGCTGGAGTCCCCCAAGGACCTGCACGAGCACGCCGTGGTGGTCGAGGCCGTCCGGGCCGCGCTCGCCCCGCTCTGCGCGCAGCTGCACGTCCCCGAGCGGCCCACGCTGGTACGGACCGCCGCGATGTGGCACCTGTCCACCACCGTCACCGGCACCCTCGCCGACCCCGCCACCAGCGCGCTGGACCTGGCCCTCGCCCTGCACCCCACCCCGGCGGTCTGCGGCACGCCCACCGACCGGGCCCGCGACCTGATCGGCGAACTGGAGCCGTTCGACCGCGGCCTGTACACCGGCGTGGTCGGCTGGGGCGACGCCGACGGCGACGGCGAATGGGTCGTCACCCTGCGCTGCGCCGAGGCCGAGGGCGACCTGCTGCGGCTGTTCGCGGGCGCCGGCGTGGTCGCCGCCTCCGACCCCGCCGCCGAACTCGCCGAGACCGGCGCCAAGTTCCGCACCTTCCTGCACGCGGTCGGCCTGGAGGAGAGCAAGTGAGTTTCTGGCCCGAGGAGTTCGCCGCCCGTTACCGGGCCGCCGGGTACTGGACCGGCGAACCGCTGGACCGGATGATCCGCGTCCACGCCGCCGCGGACCCCGCCCGGATCGCCCTCACCGACGGCGACCGGCACTGGAGCTACGCCGAGCTGGACCGGCGGGCCGACCTGGTCGCCACCGGACTGCTCGCCCGCGGGCTGCGCCGCGGCGACCGGGTGGTGCTCCAACTCCCCAACACCGCCGAGTTCTTCGAGCTCTTCTTCGGTCTGCTGCGGGCCGGGGTGGTACCGGTGATGGCGCTGCCCGCACACCGGCGCGCCGAGATCTCCTACTTCTGCGAGTTCGCCGGGGCCCGCGCACTGATCGTGCCGGACCGGCACGCCGGCTTCGACCACCGGGAGCTGGCGGCCGACGTACTGGCCGCGGTCCCCGCGCTGGGCGAGGTCCTCGTGGTCGGCGACCCGGGCCCGTACACCTCCGTCGCCGAGCTGCGGGCGGCCGAGGCCGCTCCGGTCCAGGACCCGCCCCGGGCCGACGAGTTGGCGTTCCTGCAGCTGTCCGGCGGCTCCACCGGGCTGCCCAAGCTGATCCCCCGCACCCACGACGACTACCTGTACAGCGTCCGGGAGTCCGCGGTGATCTGCGGCCTCGGCCCGGAGACGGTGTACCTGTGCGCGCTGCCCGCCGCCCACAACTTCCCGCTCAGCTCCCCCGGCACGCTCGGCACCTTCCACGCCGGCGGCCGGGTCGTGCTGGCCCCCAACCCGAGCGCGGATGCGGCCTTCCCGCTGATCGAACGCGAGCGGGTCACCCTGACCGGCCTGGTGCCCCCGGTCGCGCTCGCCTGGGCCGACGCGGCGGCGCAGGCACCGCACGACCTGAGCAGCCTGGAACTGCTCCAGGTCGGCGGCGCCAAGCTCAGCGCCGAAGGCGCCCGGCGGCTGGGACCCGCCCTCGGCTGCCGGGTCCAGCAGGTCTTCGGCATGGCCGAGGGCCTGGTCAACTACACCCGGCCCGAGGACGACGAGCAGACCGTGCTCACCACCCAGGGCCGGCCGATCTCGCCCGACGACGAGATCCGGATCGTCGACGACCACGACCACGACCTGCCCGACGGCGCCACCGGCCACCTGCTCACCCGCGGCCCGTACACCATCCGTGGCTACTGGCGTGCGCCGGAGCACAACGCCGAGGCGTTCACCTCCCAGGGCTTCTACCGGACCGGAGACGTCGTCCGCCGGACGCCCACCGGCCACCTGGTGGTCGAGGGCAGGGCCAAGGATCAGATCAACCGTGGGGGCGAGAAGGTAGCCGCCGAGGAGGTGGAGAACGTGCTGCTGGCCCATCCGGCCATCCACGACGCCTCCGTGGTGGCCACCCCCGACGCCTACCTGGGCGAGCGCAGCTGCGCCTACGTCATCCTGCGCGAGGGCGCCGAGCGGCCGCGCGCGGCCGAACTGAGGGCCTTCGTCCGGCAGGCCGGCCTCGCCGACTTCAAGGTCCCCGACAAGGTGGAGTTCGTCACCGCCTTCCCGCAGACCGGCATCGGCAAGGTCAGCAAGAAGGACCTCCGCGCCACCACCCCCCAGCCGTAGAGAGACCCCACCACCATGGCACTTCCCGCGATCGAGCCCTACCCGATGCCCGGACCCGACCAGCTGCCCGGCCCCCGGGTGCCCTGGCGGGCCGACCCGGACCGGGCCGTCCTGCTCGTGCACGACCTGCAGAACCACTTCCTGCGGGCGTTCACCCCGGACACCTCGCCGCTGTCCGACCTGCTGGCCAACACCGCCCGGCTGCTGGGCTGGGCCCGCGCACACGGCGTCCCGGTGGTCTACTCCCACCAGCGCGGCGGCCAGAGCGCCGCGGAACGCGGCCTCCAGCTGGACTTCTGGGGCCCCGGCCTGCCCGCCGACGCCCACGCCGAGGGCATGCCCGAGCAGGTCGCACCGCAGGCCGGGGAGACCCTCCTGACGAAGTGGAAGTACAGCGCCTTCGCCCGCACCGACCTCGCCGAACGGCTCGCCGCCGCCGGCCGCGACCAGCTGGTGCTGGCCGGGGTCTACGCCCACATCGGCGTGATGATGACCGCCGCCGACGCCTGGAGCCACGACGTGCAGGCCTTCGTGGTCGGCGACGCCGTCGCCGACTTCTCCGAGCAGCACCACCGGGACGCCCTGCGCTGGGCCGCCGACAAGTGCGCCGTGGTGGTCTCCACCGACCGGCTGACGGAGGGCAAGTGACCACCGCCCAGGCCGCCCCCGGCCGGCTCGCCGCCGACCGCGTCACCCTGCGCTACGGCGACCGGGCCATCGCCACCGAGCTGTCCGTCACCATCCCGGACCACTCCTTCACCGTCATCGTCGGGCCGAACGCCTGCGGCAAGTCCACCCTGCTGCGCGCCTTCGCCCGGCTGCTGAAGCCGGCCGCCGGCCGGGTCCTGCTGGACGGCGAGCAGATCAGCGGCCTGCCCGCCAAGGAGCTCGCCCGCCGGCTCGGCCTGCTGCCGCAGAGCTCCACCGCACCGGACGGCATCACCGTCGCCGACCTGGTCTCCCGCGGCCGCTACCCGCACCAGGGGCTGCTGCGCCAGTGGTCCCGCGAGGACGAGCGGGTGGTCGCCGAGTCGATGGCCGCCACCGGCGTCGACGCCCTCGCCGAGCGGTACGTCGACGAGCTGTCCGGCGGCCAGCGCCAGCGCGTCTGGCTCGCCATGGCGCTCGCCCAGCAGACCTCCCTGCTGCTGCTCGACGAGCCGACCACCTTCCTCGACATCGCCCACCAGGTCGAGGTGCTGGACCTGTGCGCCCGGCTCCACCGCGAACAGGACCGCACCCTGGTCGCCGTCCTGCACGACCTCAACCAGGCCGCCCGGTACGCCACCCACCTGATCGCCATGCGCGACGGCGCGGTGGTCGCCGAGGGCCCGCCCGCCGAGATCGTCACCGCCGACCTGGTCGAGCGGGTCTTCGACCTGCCCTGCCAGATCATCGAGGACCCGCAGACCGGCACCCCGCTGGTGGTCCCCGCGGCCCCCGGACGACGGACGGCCGACCGGTGACACTCACCGTCGCCGCGCCCGCGGTCCGGATCGCGACCGCGGGCGACGCCGCCGCCCTGTTCGTCCTGTCGGCGCCGTTCATGCGCTCGGGCGAACTCCGGGACCGCGGCCCGGCCGACTACCGGGAACGCGCCACCGACTTCCTGATCGAGCCCGGCGACCGGGAACCGGCCCCGCCGGCCGGCTGCGTGGCGCTGCGCCCGCTGGCCCCCGAACCCGGGCACCCCGCCGCCGGACTGCTCTACAACCTGTGCGTCCACCCCGCCCGCCAGGGCACCGGCGTCGGCTCCCGGCTGCTCGCCGCCCTGCTGGCCCGCGCCGAGGACCGGGGGCTGCGGACCGTGTACGCCGCCTCCACCGGCAGCGCCGTGCTCTTCCTGCGCACCGGGTTCCGGCAGGTCCCCACCGCGCTCGCACCGGCCGGCCTGACCTCCGGCCTGGACCCGGCCCGCGGCTCCCGGGTGTACCGCTACCGGCTCTGACCGGCCGCCGGGCGATCGGCAGCGGGCGGCGGGCGATCCGCGGCGGGCGGCGGGCGGTCAGCCGAGGGCAAGCAGGCCGACCGCGACGGCGGCCACGGCCAGGCCGGCCAGCTGGCTGCGGTGGATGCGTTCGCCGAGGACGGTCCGGGCCAGCAGGACGGTGGAGGCCGGGTAGAGGGCGGTGATCACGGCGACCACCGCCAGGTCGCCGCTGCGTACGGCCAGCAGGAACGCCAGGTTGGCCAGCGAGTCCAGGACGCCGGAGCCCGCGGACAGCCACAGGCCGGGCCGCTCCGGCCCGAGGCGCCGCCACATCGCGGCCCCCGCCACCAGGGTGACGGCCGAGGAGACCGCCCGGCCGGTGATCAGCGGCGCCAGGCCGCTGTCCGACGGCGCCTGGTGCAGGCAGATCAGCTGGACCGCAATGGCGGTACCGGCGCCGACCGCGAGCAGCAGCGCGGTACGCGAGGGCCGGGAGCGGCCGCCCGTGCCGGGGCCGGCGCTGACCAGCACCACGGCGGCCAGGGCGAGCGGGATCCCGGCGGCCGCGGCCGCGCCCAGCCGCTCGCCCTGCACGAGTCCGAGGCCCACCGGCAGGACCGCGGAGACCAGCGCGGTCACCGGGGAGAGCACACTCATCGGCCCGATCGCCAGGGTCCGGTAGAGCAGCACGAACGCGGCGGCCGAGGCGGCCCCGGAGGCGGCCCCCCAGCCGACCGCGGCGCCCGACCAGTGCGCGCCGAGCAGCGGCCACAGCAGCAGTTCGACGGCGAGGCTGGCCGGTGCGGCGACCATGACGGTGCGCAGCACGTGGGCGCGGCGGGCACCGAGGCCGCCGAGGAAGTCGGCGCAGCCGTACGCCAGCGAGCTGGCGAGGGCGAGGAGCAGCGCGGGCACGGTGACACCTCCGAGTCATTGGAACGACCCCAAGGTACATCAGAACGACCGATCGGGTGCACTGCGCCGACCGCGCGGTACATTCGGACGACCGGGGGCGAGGACCCGCGAGGACGGCGAGGAGAGGTGGAGCCCGTGGCCGACACGGCGCAGGCGCTGAACACGGTGGCCCGTAACGTACGGGCCGCCCGCACCAGGGCCGGGCTGACCCTGGACCAGCTCAGCCTCCGGGCCCAGGTCAGCAAGGGCGCGCTGGTCGCCCTGGAGAAGGCCCAGGGCAATCCCAATCTCGCCACGCTGGTCCGGCTGGCCGACACGCTCGGCCTGTCGGTGTCGGCGCTGGTGCAGGGCTCCGGGCCGACCCGGGTGCAGGTGGTGGAGGCGGCGGCGGTCACCCCGCTGTGGACGGGCGGGCAGGGCGGCCGGGCGCAGCTGATGCTGACCATCGCGGGCCCCGCCCCGGTCGAGGTCTGGCGCTGGCTGCTGCACCCCGGCGAGGAGTACACCAGTCACCCGCACCCCGCCGGGGTGGTGGAGACCGTGAGCGTGACCGCCGGGTCGATGGTCCTGGCGGTCGACGGCGTCGAGCACCCGCTGCCGGCCGGGGCGACGGCCACCTTCGACGCGGACGTGCCGCACGGCTACCGGGGCGCCGGCAGCGGACCGTGCGAACTCCTGATGACCGTCCACCTGCCACCCGGCCCGCCCCACCCCTCCTGAGCGCCCCCCTGGCGCCCGGAGCACGCCCGCGCGCCCGTCCGTGCGCCCGTCCGTGCGCGCCGCCGAGCTACATATGCCGATACGGGCATATGATGGATCCATGGCACGGGCGGCGACGACGGCGGACGCGTTCAACGCCGTGGCCGAGCCCCGGCGGCGGCAGATCCTCGACGCGCTGGCCACCGGTGAGCGGTCGGTGAACGACCTGGTCGCCGCGCTGGACCTGCCCCAGCCGCAGGTGTCCAAGCATCTGCGGGTGCTGCGGGAGGTCGGGCTGGTGCTGGTCCGCGAGGAGGGCCGCCGCCGGCTGTACCGGCTGGACGGGCGCCCGCTGAAGGCCATCCACGACTGGGTGGGCCGCTACGAGCGGTCGTGGTCGCAGCGGTTCGACCTGCTGGACGCCGTCCTGGCGGACCTGAAGGACGAAGAGGCGGAACCCGACGGAGGTACCGACGATGACGAGTAACAGCCGAGCGGTGGTCACGCTGCCGACGGACACCAGCATCCTGATCACCCGGGAGTTCGACGCGCCCCGGCACCTGGTGTACCGGGCGTGGACCACCCCCGAACTCATCGAACGCTGGTGGAGCGGCGACCGCGGCAAGGTCGTCCGCGTCGAGGTCGACCTGCGGGTCGGCGGCGCCTGGCGGTACGTGATGGTGGCGAACGGCGGCTTCCAGGTCGCCTTCCACGGCGAGTACCGGGAGATCGTCCCCGACGAACGCCTGGTCACCACCGAGGTGTTCGAGGGCATGCCGGAAGCCGCGGCCCTGACCACCCTCACCCTCGCGGAGCACGACGGCCGCACCACGCTCACCGTCCTGGTCGAGCACTCCGAGCGCGCGCACCGCGACGCCCACATCGACTCCGGCATGGAGGGCGGCATGCAGGAGGCGATGGACCACCTCGAACAGGTCGCACGCTCGCTCGCCTGACGGCCACCGGCGTTCGACCGGAAGGCAGTTGACGTGCCGTCACCCCCGGCGACGGCCTAGGGTGTCGGCCATGGCACCTCCGATCCTCCCAGCGGTCCCCGCCGTACGGGCGACCACGGCGCGGGCCGCCCGGCTCGGCGCGTACGACTCCGTCTCGGCGGCACTGTCCCGGCTGGACGGTCCGGGCGCCGCCCGCCTCCTGGCCGGCGCGGTGCCCCTGGGCGCCGGGATCGGCGGCCGGACGGCGCGGGTGGAGGTCGCCGGGGTCCCGGTCTTCGTCAAGACGGTGCCGCTCACCGGCCGGGAGCTGCGCACGGCGAACCTGCTGTCCACGGCGAACCTGTTCGACCTGCCCGCGTTCTGCCACTACGGCCTCGGCAGTCCCGGGTTCGGCGTCTGGCGCGAGGTCGCCGCGCACGGCCTGACCACCGACTGGGTGCTGATGGACGAGTGCCGGGCCTTCCCGCTGCTGTACCACTGGCGGGTGGTTCCGGACTCCTGGGCGCCCGACCCCGCCGCCCGGGCGGAGCACACCGGCGAGGTCGAGCGGATGGCGGCCCGCTGGGGCGGCTCACCGGCGGTCCGGGCCCGGGCCGAGGAGCTGGGCCGGGCGACGCACAGCGTGGTGCTGTTCCTGGAGCACGTCCCGACCACCCTGGGTGCCTGGCTCGGGCGGCGGCTGGCCGGCGGCGGCGAGGGCGCCGAGGTGGCCTGGGAGCTGGCGGACGAGGGGCTGCGGGCGGGCACGGCGTTCCTGGAGTCCCGGGGGCTGCTGCACTTCGACGCCCACTTCGAGAACATCCTGACCGACGGCCGGCAGCTCTACTTCACCGACTTCGGCCTGGCCCTGCACGAGCGCTTCGCGCAGGGTCCGGCCGAGGCCGCGTTCTTCCGGGAGCACCGGGGCTACGACCGGCACCTGACCGCCACCCTGCTGGTGAACCGTCTGGTCACCGCCCTGCACGGCCTCGCCGAGGACGACCGGGACGGCCGGGACGCGCTGGTGCGCAAGTACGCCGAGGGCGCGGCGCCCGACGACCTGTCCCCGTCGGCGGCCCGGATCATCGGCCGGGACGCGCAACTGGCGGCCGCGGCGACCGAGTTCCACCGGGCCGTCCAGGGCGGGAGCCTGCACACCCCCTATCCGCGGCTGCCGCCGGACGGCGCCGCCGGGTGATCCCGGTCCCGGTCCCGCTCCCCGGCCGCACTCCCCGGCCGCGGGAGCGCGCGGCCGGGGAGCGGTGAGCGGTGAGCGGTGAGCAGGGGGCTCAGAAGGTCAGGGCGACCTGGTCGACGGTCCAGAACGCGCTGTTGGTGCCGGTGTAGCGGAACTGCAGTTGCGCGCTGGTGGCGCCGGCCGGGACGGCCACGGTCAGCTTCTCGAAGCCGTTGAGGTCCGAGCGGTACGACTTGACCAGCTGCGGGGTGCCGGAGTCGAAGGTGATGTAGACGTCGCCGGTCTGCGGGCCGTCGATCTTGTAGTTGGTGGCGTAGCTCAGCGTGGCCGTGGCCGCGCCGCCCACCTGGTAGCGGGGGCTGAGCAGGGTGGAGTCGAACTGCCCGGCGCCGTGCGACTTGTCGTCCCACTCGTCGGAGTCGGCGACCGCGAAGACGTTGCGGGCCCGGACGTTGGTCTCCCGGGACTGGCCGAGCTGCGCGGCGGTCCAGAACTCGTCGGTGGCGAAGGCCCAGCCGCGCCACTCGGTGACACCGCCGCTGGGCATCCGGGAGTTGTCGATGCTCCAGCCGCTCGGCGGGGTGTGGGTCCAGCCCTTGACGCCGGCCGGGATGCCGGTCTCGTCGGTGCGGGTCTGCAGGCCCGTCCGCAGGGTGTCGAAGGCGTCGGGGGTGATCTCGTCGATCGGCCTGCCGTCGAGCTTCCAGGCCGGGTCGACCGCCACGCCCTCGTGCTTGAGCACGGTCGGCGCGATGTCGACGAGCTTGACGTCCTGGCGGGTGGAGCCGGGCGCGTAGCCCGCGCCGTCGGCGACCACGAAGGTCTGCCGCTCGACGGCACTGTTGCCGCCGTGGCCGCCGGCGTCGGTGTGGCCGTGGTCGGTGGTGACCACGATCAGCCAGTCCTCCGAGGCGTAGCTGGGGCGGGCCTTGACGGCGGCGACCACCTGGCCGACCAGGCCGTCGACCGAGTGGATCGCGGCCGCGTACTGGGGGCTGGTGCCGCCGTAGCTGTGACCGGCCTCGTCGACCTGGTCGAAGTGCAGGAAGGCGGTGTCGGGGTTGCCGTTGCGCAGGTAGTCGGCGGCGTCGGCGGCGGTCTTGGTGTCGTTGTCGGCCTCCGGGATCCGCAGATCGGCCTTGCCGTTGAAGACGGTGTCGGCGACCGGGCTCCAGGACGCGACCACCAGGGTGGAGGCGGCCGGGGCGGCGGTCTCCAGGCGGGTGGCCAGGTCCGGGTAGAGGTCGTAGTGCGAGCCGGCGAAAGTGTTGTCCTTGACGCCGTGCTTGTCCGGCCACACACCGGTGGCGATGGTCGACCAGCCCGGGCCGGACAGGGTCGGGGCGAGCGGGTTGGCGTAGAGGTTGCTGGTGGCGGTCATGCCGCCGGCCATCAGGGCCTTGAGGTTCGGGGCGTCGGCCGTCAGCAGCTTGTCGTACCGGGTGCCGTCGATGCCGATGACCAGCGTCTTGGCCTGCTTGGTGCCGTCCGGCAGACCCTTGTACGGGCCGGTGGCGGCGGTGGCCTGAACGGCCGTCAGCGAGAGCGCCGCCGCCGCGGCAGCGGTGACGGCGGCGGCGATCCGGAGGGTGCGGGACATGCGCACGGGGGCTCCTGGAGGAGGGGGGACGAGTCGCGGCGCGGCTGGCGCCGGTACCGAGAGTGGGGGCGCCCGGCGAGGTGCGAGCCTCCCGGAGCGCACCGACGCATGAACAGCACGGGAACTTCGGTCCATACCAGTTACTATTTCGTGACCCAATCCCGGCCGGGCCGATCACCGGCCGATAGGGTGGCGCGATGAGCCCAGGCACCCCGCACGCACCAGGTACGCCCGTCCGCTCCGGCGTCCCGGAGCACGGCCGGCTGCCGAAGTACTACGTCGTCAAGACGGAGTTGGGCGGGCTCCTGGACGAGCTCGGACCGGGCGGCCGGCTGCCCACCGAGGTCGAGCTCGCCGCCCGATACGGGGTGGCCAGGGCGACCCTGCGGCAGGCGCTGCGCGAGTTGCTGCTGGAGGGCCGGCTGCGCCGCCGGGGCCGGGGCACCGTGGTGGCCGATGCCAAGCTCGAACAGCCGCTGTCGCTCGCCAGCTACACCGAGGGCGTCAGCCGGCAGGGCATGCGGCCGGGCCGGACGCTGATCGGCCTCGACCGCTTCCCCGCCGACGCGGTGACGGCCGGACAGCTGGAGGTCCCCGAGGGCGAGCCGGTCTGGCACCTCGAGCGGGTGCTGCTCGCCGACGAGGAGCGGATCGGCCTGGAGAGCACGTACGTGGCGGTGGCCCGGGTGCCGCGGCTGGACGTCGACTTCGACCCGTCCTCCTCGTTCTACGCCTACCTGCGCGAGCAGGGCGCCGAGCTCGGCACCGGACAGGAGCGGATCGAGACGGTGCTCGCCACCCCGCGCGAGGCGCTGCTGATCGGCACCCCGCCCGCGCTGCCGATGCTGCTGCTGCACCGCCGAAGCCGGGACGCGGCCGGCGGACCGCTGGAGCAGGTGCGCTCGCTCTACCGGGGCGACCGGTTCAGCTTCACCCTCGACCTGCGGGCGCCCGGGGCCTGAACCCCGCCCGCCAGGGCCCTGATCCGGCCGCCGGTACCCCTCGTCCAGGAGTGTCGACATCAAGTATCTTGACGTCGAGATTGTTTTGGGGCAGTCTTCCCCAGGTCTCTTGACGTCAAGAGATGTTCCGGTGGACTGGAGGACGGGGATGCGGCGCGAGAACGGGGCCCGGACGGCCCGGGAGGGCGGACTGGCGGCGCAGCTGCGCCGGCCGCCGGGCGGCCGGGACGGGCGGACCATGCTGATCGCCCAGTTCCTGGACCGGACGGGCACCGGCGTGTGGGCCGCGTCCTCGGTGCTGTTCTTCACCTTCGTCGCCGGACTGGACGCCGGACGGCTGGGCCTGCTGCTCGGCGCGGCCGGGGTCGCGGGCATCCTCGGCTCCCCGATCGCGGGCCGGCTGGCCGAACGCTTCCCGGTCCGCTCCCTGCTGATCGGCTGCCACCTGCTGCGGCTGGCCGCGCTGTCGCTGCTGCTGGTCCGCACCGAGTTCGCCGTCCTGCTGCCGGTGGTCGCCGTCACCTGCGTCGGAGACCGGATGGCCAAGACCCTCGAGATGCTGTTCGCGACCAGGGCGGCCGGCCCGCAACGCACCACCTACCAGGCGCTGTCGCGCAGCGCGGCCAACGCGGGCTACGCCCTCGGCTCCGGGATCGCCGCGCTCGGCCTCGCCGTCGGCACCCGCGGCGCGTACCACGCCCTGATCCTGCTCGACCTGCTCTCCTTCCTTGCCGCCGCCGTCCTGGTCCGGCGCACCCGCGAGGCCGTCGACCGGGCCGAGCGCGGGCCGGCCGCCGCCGGGACCCCGGCCGACCGGCCGCAGGGCCCCGCGCCGAGCCCCTGGCGGGACCGCCGCTACCTGCTGTTCGTCCTGCTGGACACCCCGCTCAGCCTGGACGACTCGGTGCTCGGCGTCGGGCTGCCGCTGTGGCTGGTGAGCCGCACCGGCGCCCCGCACGCGCTCGTCCCGGCCTTCCTGGTGGTCAACACGGTCCTGGTGGTGGTCCTGCAACTGCGGGTCTCCGCCCGGGTCACCACCGCGCGCCGGGCCGCCGACGCCGTACCGCTGTACGGGCTCGCCGTGCTCGCCACCTGCGTCCTGGTGGCGGCCGCCACCGGGCGGGGACCCTGGACGGCCGCGGCCGCCCTGCTGGCCGCCGCCGTGCTGGCCACCTCGGCGGAACTGCTGCGCTCGGTGACCTCCTGGGAGCTGGCGCTGGCCCTGGCACCCCGGCAGGCGCGGGCCTCCTACCTGGGGGTGGCCGGGATTGCACAGTCCGTCCAGAAGTCCGCCGGGCCGCTGCTGCTGACCGGCGCGGTGATGGCCGCCGGTCCGGCCGGCTGGCTGGCGCTCGGCGCCGCGGTCGCGGGCCTGTCGGTCCTGCAACGGCGCACCTGCCTGCGGCGGCTGGCCGCCCTGGACACGCCGGACACCGTGAACACCGTGGACACCGTGGACGCCGAGCAACCCGCCCCGACGCCCGACGCACCGTCAGGGTCACCCGCCGCCGGTCCCGTCACCGCCCGCGGCTGAACCCGGCCACCCGCCACCGACACCGGCCCCGCCCGCACCGGCGGGGCGCATCCGACCGAAGGGGACCACCACCATGAACGACACCACCGGATTCGCGGACCTCTCCCCGACCACCCTCGCCGACGTGCTCGGGCACGGACAGGTCATGGATCTCGGCATCCGTCCGCTATGGCCGTCGGCCGGCCGGGTCGCCGGACCGGCGTTCACCGTCCGGTGCCCGCCGGGCGACAACCTGATGCTGCACGCGGCGATCCACCGGGCGGAGCCCGGCTCGATCGTGGTCGTCGAGGCCGGTGACGTCGAGTTCGCGGTCGCGGGCGGAAACGTCTGCGCCGTCGCCCAGCGCCGGGGCATCGCGGCCTTCGTGGTCGACGGGGTGATCCGCGACCTCGCCGAGGTGCGCGCGATGGGCTTCCCGGTCTTCGCCCGTGGCGTCGTCCCGGTCCCCGGCGCCAAGGCCGCCGTCGCGCCGCTCGGCGGCCCGGTGCGCTGCGGCGGGGTGACCGTGCGCGCCGGCGACGTCGTGGTGGCCGACGAGGAGGGCGTCGTGGTCGCCCCGGGCGACCGCCTCGATCAGGTCCTCCTCGCCGCCCGGGCCAAGGCGGCCCAGGACGCCGAAGTCTCCCTGGACGCCTGGGAGGCCGCACACCGCGCCCGGATCGACGAGATCCTGCACGCCAACGGCTGGACCGACTGACCGGACACCGGACCCCGGCCGTGTGCGGCGTCCCGCCGGTGGGGTGCCGACGCCCACCGCCCGGCGGCACGAGGGCACCGGCGCACGGGTCCGGGCCGCCGGCCGGGCACCGCCCACGGCCCTGTCGCGTACGGCCTCCGGAGCGGCGACCCCGGCCGCACCGGCAGCGATCACCGGGACCGGTCACCCCCCGCCGGTACCGCACGCCGATGCCACGCGGCCCCACCGACCCGCCGGCCGCCCCGCACCCTGCCCGCGCCCTGCCCGGGACCGCTCCGTCGGCCCGTTCAGCCGCGGCCGGTGCGCCACTGGCGGGCGATCAGCCACACCAGGTAGCACCCGCCGAGCACGCCGGTGAGCACACCGACCGGCAACTGGGTGGGCGCCAGCAGCCGCTGCGCCGCGAGGTCGCTGAGCACCAGCAGCAGCGCGCCGAGCACCGCCGACCCGGCCAGGTTCGGGCCGGTGGCGCCGGTCAGCCGGCGGACGGCCTGCGGGGCGACCAGCGCGACGAACGGGATCGGCCCGGCCGCGGCCGTGGCCGCGGCGGTGAGCCCGACGCCGACCAGGACCAGCCACAGCCGCAGCCGGTCGGGCCGCACCCCGAGCGAGGCCGCGGCGTCGTCCCCCATCTCCAGCAGCCGCAGCGGGCGGCCGAGCAGCAGCGCGGCCGGCAGCAGCAGGGCGAGGACGGCGGCCATCGGGACGCAGTGCTCCCAGCCGCGGGCGTTCAGACTGCCCGTCAGCCAGACCGCGGCTCCGGCCGCGTCGCTGAACGAGGCCCGGGCGATCAGGTAGTCGTTGACCGAGGCGAGCAGGGAGCTGACGCCGATGCCGACCAGCACCAGCCGGTAGCCCTGGGCGCTGCCGCTGCGGGCCAGCAGGTAGACCAGCAGCGAGGTCAGCAGCCCGCCCGCCACGGCGCCGCCGGCCACCGTCGCGGCGCTGCCGCCGATCACCAGGATCACCAGCAGCGCGCCGGTGGCGGAGCCGAGGGTGAAGCCGATGACGTCGGGGCTGCCGAGCGGGTTGCGGGCGACGCTCTGGAACAGTGAGCCCGCCACCCCGAGCGCGGCGCCGACCAGGACGGCGGTGAGCACCCGGGGCAGCCGCAGCTCCATCACGATGTAGCGGTCGGCGCGGGCGCCGCCGCCGCTGAGCACGTCCAGCACGTCGGAGACGGCCAGCGGGAAGTCACCGGTGGTCAGGGTCCACACCACGGCGGCGGACAGGGCCGCCGTCAGCACCGCGCAGACGGCGACCGCCCGCCGGTGCAGGCGCAGCGAGTACCCGCCGGGCAGGCGCAGGGCGTACAGCGGCACCCGGGTGGCGGGGGCCGGTTCGGAGGTCCGGGCGGCCGGGGCCAGGACCGTGGGGCTGTTCACAGTTGGGCGATCCTCCGGCCGCGGACGAGGGCGATGAAGAGCGGGGCGCCGAGGAAGGCGGTGACCACCCCGGCCTGGAGTTCGGCGGGGTGCAGCACCACCCGGCCGACCAGGTCGGAGCCGAGCAGCAGCACCGGGGCGAGCACGGCGGAGAACAGCAGCACCCAGCGCTGGTCGGGCCCGGCCAGCCGGCGGGCCACGTGCGGGACGGCGAGGCCGACGAAGGCGATCGGCCCGACGGCCGCGGTGGCCGCGCCCGCCAGCAGGGTGACCGCGGTCATCGCGAGCAGCCTGGTACGGCCCGGGTTGGCGCCCAGCGCGTGCCCGGCGTCGTCGCCGAGGGCGAGCGCGTTCAGCGGCCGGGCGAGGGCGAGGGCGAGCACCGCACCGACGGCGAGGAACGGCAGCACCTGGCCGACGATCGGCGCCTCCACCCCGGCGAGGGTGCCGACCTGCCAGAACCGGAACCGGTTGAGGGTGAGCGGGTCGAGCAGGATCAGGCCGTTGACGAATGCGGTGAGCACGGCCGTGATCGCGGTGCCGGCCAGCGCCAGCCGTACGGGTGTGGCGGAGGCCCGGCCGCCGCTGCCGAGCACGTGCACCAGGACGGCGGCGACCGCGGCGCCGGCCAGCGCGAACCAGACGTACGAGCCGAAGCCGCGCAGGTCGAGCAGGGCGGTCCCGGCGGCGACCGCGGCGGCCGCGCCGCCGTTGACGCCGAGGAGGCCCGGGTCGGCGAGCGGGTTGCGGGTGAGCGCCTGCATCAGGGCGCCGGCCAGCCCGAGGGCGGCGCCGACCGCGATGCCGAGGACGGTGCGCGGGATGCGGGAGTGGTGCACGACGATCCAGTCACCGTCGGTGGGTTCGTGGTGCAGCAGGACGTGCCAGACCTGGGCCGGCGGGATGTTCTTGGCGCCGACGGCGAGACCGGCGGCGGCCAGCAGCGCGAGCAGGGCGAGGCAGGCCAGCAGGCGGGTGAGCCGGCGGCCGGTCCCGGCGCTGCGGCGCGCGGCGGCGGCGGGCGCCGGGGCCGCCTTGTCGAGGGTCGGGGTGGTCATGCGTGCTCGTGCTCGTCGTCCTCGTGGTGGTCGTGGTTCTCCACGCCGCGCTTCCAGTACCCGTCGACGTCGACCTGGTGGCGGTGCAGGCCGCGTTCCTCGCGCAGGTGGCGGCGGATCGGCTTCAGGCTGGCGGCCTCGCCGGCCACCCAGGCGAAGCCCATGCCCTCGGGCAGGTCGGCGCCGCGGATCGCCCGCTCCAGCAGGTCGGTGGTGCCGGACGGGGCGTCACCGCGGTGCAGCCAGGTCAGGGTCAGGTCGGTGCGGGTCTCGAACTGCTGCTCGTCCTGCGGTCCGGAGACCTCGGCGAACGCGATCACCTTGACGCCGGCGGGCAGCATCTCGATCCAGCGGGCGAGGGCCGGCAGGGCGGTCTCCTCGGCACCCAGCAGGTACCAGTCGTGGACGAAGTCGACCACCTCGGAGCCGCGCGGGCCGAGCACGCCGAGGGTCATCCCGGGCTCGGCGTCGGCGGCCCAGGTGGAGCCGACGCCGGTGCCGTGCAGGACCATGTCGACGTCGATCTCCCGCTCGGCCCGGCGGTGGTGACGGATCGTGTAGTCGCGGGTGACGGGCTCGACCGGGGCGTCCATCCAGGTGTCGTTCTCGACCACCGGCTCGACCGGGAGCTCGTCGCCGGGGTGGGGGAAGCAGAGCTTGACGTGGTCGGTGGGGGCCTGCTCGCAGAAACCTTCCAGCGCGTCACCGGCGAAGGTCACCCGGACCGTCCCCGGGGTGATCCGGTGGACCCGCTTGACCTCCAGCAGGCGGTACTTGAGCGGATGGCGGACGATCCGCATGCGCGGCGGAGAGGTCTCGGTGGTCATCGTTTCGGCCCAATCCGGTGAGAGGCGGCGCGGTCCTGCGCCTGCGCCCGTGCCGCCGGCCCGAGGGATCGGACCGGCGGCACGGAACGGCAGATCGTGATTAGGTTAGCCTAACCTGCACTGTGCAGGCTACCGGCGGGCTCCCCCACCAGCCTCCCCCCGTCCAGCCGGACCACCCGGGGCATCCGGGCGATGGTGGCCGGACGGTGGGCGATCACCACCAGCGTGCAGTCGGCCCGCAGTTCGTCCAGCGCGTGCTCCAGCCGGGCCGCCGTGACCGGGTCGATGTCGGCGGTCGCCTCGTCCAGCACCAGGACCGCCGGGTCGGCCAGCACCGCCCGGACCAGACCGAGGATCTGCCGCTCGCCGGCCGACAGGTTGCCACCGCGCAGTCCGACCTCGGCGTCCAGGCCGCCCGGCAGGTCCGCGATCCACTCGCGCAGGCCGAGCCGGTCGACCGTCCGCTCGATCCGGGACCGGTCCGGGGCGCCCTGGACCAGGGCGAGGTTGTCGGCGATCGTGCCGGACACCATCCGCACCTCCTGCGGCACCAGCACGATCCGGCGCCGCAGTTCGTCCTCCGGGATCTCCCGCAGGTCGGTGCCGGCGAAGGTGACCGCACCGGCGTCCGGGCGGTACAGGCCGCACAGCAGCTTGGACAGCGTGGTCTTGCCGGAGCCGGTCTCGCCGACCACACCGGTCCGGCTGCCCACCGGGAACTCCAGCGACATCGCGTGCAGCACCCGGCCGTCGGCCCGGTACGCGTACTCGATCCCGGTGCACCGCAGGTCACCGTTGGCGGGCAGCACCGCGCCGGGCCCACCGGCGGGCGCCCGGACGGGCTCCGCGTCGGTGGCGGCCAGCAGGTCCAGCAGGCGGGCCAGCCCGGTCCGGGCGGTCTGCACCTCGCCGACCAGCTGGGAGAGGTCCGCGAAGGAGTCGAACAGGTTGCGGCTGGCCAGCACGAAGACCACCACGGTGCCCACGCTCAGGCTGTCGCGGGTCACCAGCCAGCCGCCCACCAGCAGCAGTACCACCAGGGCGAACCCCTCGACCAGGCTCACCAGGTCGATCCGGTTCTCCACCCGCAGCGCCCGGCGGGCCGCGCCCACCGCGAACCGGTTCTCCGCGTCGAAGCGGCGGGTCCAGCCGGGCAGACCGCGGGAGGTCTGCAGCGCCTCACGGGCGGTCAGCGTCTCGGTGAAGGTGGCCGCCACGGCCGCCTCCGCGTTGGCCTTGCCGCCGAAGGCGGGCCCGGCGTCGCGCTGGAACCAGCGGGTCACCAGCAGGGTCAGCGGGACGAACACCACCAGCTGCACCAGGAGCAGCAGCCACGAGTAGGCGACCATCACCACCAGGGTGAAGGCCAGCGTCGCGGCGGCCGAGACCAGGTTGCGCAGGTGCAGCCGGACGAACGCGGCCAGCGCGGCCACCTCGCCGGTCGCCCGGCGCAGCAGCTCACCGGTGCGGTGGGTCTCCAGGAAGCGCAGCGGGGCGGTGGCGAGGTTCTCCACCGCCTGCTCCCGCAGGGTGCGCACGACCTGCTCGCCGGCCCGGGCGAGCAGCAGCTCACCGGCGCGGGCGAAGCCGAGCTGGGCCAGCGCCAGCACGGCCAGCAGGGCGACGGCCCGGCCGAGGCCGCCGCGGTCGCCGTCCAGGACGGCGTTGGTGGCCATGCCGATCAGCGGCGCGACGGCGACCAGCGCCGCCGAGTCGGCCAGACCGACGCCGACCGCGACGCCCAGCCGGCTGCGGTGCGGACGCAGGTAGGGGGCGGCCCGCCGGAGCAGCGCGCGCTCGTCGGGCTCGTCCTGGAGCAGGGGCTGCTCAGCCACGGCCGGCCTCCACGGGGGTCTCGGTGCCGGCAGGGTCGGTGTCGGCGTGCTCGGCGCCGAGGGTCTCGGCGCCGGCGGTCTCGGCCGTCGGCGCCTCCAGGTGCACCACCCGGTCGGCGGCGTCCAGGACGGCGGTGCGGTGGGTGGCGAAGACGACGGTGCGGTCCTTGGCCCAGTCCCGCAGCCGGTCCAGCACCAGTTGCTCGGTGGCGGTGTCCAGGGCGGAGGTGGAGTCGTCCAGCAGCAGCACCTTGGGGTCGCCGAGCAGCGCCCGGGCGATGGCGAGGCGCTGGACCTGGCCGCCCGACAGGGCGGTGCCGCCCTCACCGAGTTCGGTGGCGTAGCCGTCCGGCATGGCGGCCAGCTGGTCGTGGATGCCGGCGGTGCGGCACGCCTCGTACAGCGCCTCGTCGTCGAGGTCGCGGCCGAGCCGCAGGTTGTCGGCGACGGTCCCGGACAGCAGCAGCGGGCGCTGGGCGACGTACGCGATCCGGGCCCGGACCTCGTCCAGGGCGACGGTGCGCAGGTCGGTGCCGCCGTAGGCGACGGTGCCGGTGTCCGGGTCGTCGAGGCGGACCGGCAGACGCAGCAGGGTGGACTTGCCGGAGCCGGTGGCGCCGGAGAGCGCGAGGAACTCCCCGTGCCGCACGGTGAGGTCCAGCGGGGCGAGCACGGTACGGCCGTCACGGACCGCGCCGACCCCGGTGAGGGTCAGCTCGCCGGTGGCGGGCAGCGGCCGCGCCTCGGCCGGGCCGGGCTCGGTGACGGTCGGCCGGATGGACAGCGCCTCGTCGATCCGGGCGGCGGCGACATCGGCCTGGCCGCGCTCCAGCAGCCGGTCGACCAGCACCCGGGTGGCGAGGGTGACGATCGCCATCCAGGAGGTGAAAGCGGTCAGGCCGCCGATGCTGAGCCTGCCCTCCAGTACGGCGAGTCCGCCGATGCCGATGCCGGCTGCCACCGCGAGGCGCGGGACGAACGGGGCGACGGCTGCCCAGGACGCCTCGATCCGGGCCGCGGTGACGGTCCGCCCGGTGACCTCGGCGCTGGCGGTGCGGTGGCGCTCCACCAGCGGCCGGTGGCCGCCGGTGCCGCGCAGACCGGTGCCGACCTGGAGCAGGTCGGCGACGGCGTCGGCGCGTTCGCCGTGCGCCCGGGCCAGCTCGCCGCTGGCGGCGGCGAAGCGCTTGGGGAAGTGGAGGTTGACCCAGACCAGGAACGGCAGGGTGGCCAGGGTGACCAGCAGCAGGCTGGTGTCGAGCACGGCCAGCGCGGGAAGCACGACGACGAAGGTGGTCCCCAGCACGACCCAGACCGCCAGGCCGTGCACCCACTCGCGGACCAGGTCGGTGTCCCGGGTGGCCCGCATCGCCAGGTCGCCGTGGCCCCGGGTGGCGAGCGCGGCCCGGTCCAGGCGGGACAGGTGCCGCAGCAGGCGGCCGCGCAGGTCGGCGCCGACCTTGGCGTCCGCGTACCCGGCGAGGAACTGCCACAGGTAGAGGCCGACGAACTGGACCAGCGCGGTGGCGGCGGCGGCGCCGCACCAGAACAGCAGAGCGCCGCTGTCGTGCTTCTTCACACCCTCGTCGAGCGCCTGCTGGACGCACCAGGGCACCGCGAGCAGGGCGACCTGCCGGACGGCGGCGGCGACCATGGCGGCGATGACGGTGCCGCGGTGCGGCTTCAGCGAGCCGCGCAGCAGGGCCCGGGCCCGTCGGCGGCGCTCCGGGGAGAGCGCGCCGGGCTCCAGGTCCTCGTCGGCGAGCTGTTCGGCGGTCAGCCCGTCCGGGGGCTCGGTGGCGGGGTCCGTCTGGTGGGTGCTCACGTGGGTGGGGTATCCGTCTGTCGGAACGGGCATGGACTGCCGGCGGTCCCGGGGACGGCGGGCTGCGCCGTCCCCGGGAGGACCGTCAGGAGGCGGCGGCCGAGCGGGCGATCAGGCTCGCGGGGCGCATGTCGGTCCAGTGCGCGTCGACGTACTCGCTGCACGCCTGGCGGGTGTCCTCGCCGTGCACGACGGTCCAGCCGGCCGGGATCTCGGCGAAGGCCGGCCACAGCGAGTGCTGGTTCTCGGCGTTGACCAGGACGTAGTAGCGGGCGTCGTCGTCCTCGAACGGGTTGGTGGCGCTCATGGTTGTCTTCCTTCGGGATGGGAGGGAGCGGTCGGAGGGGTCAGTCGGAGCAGGGGACGGCGGCGTCGGAGCCGCCGAGGGCGGTGAGCACGGTCGCGTCGACCAGGAACTCGGTCAGTGCGGCGACCGAGGGCCGGGCCAGCAGGTCGGCGAGGCCGAGCGGGTGGCCGAACTCCGCCCGCAGGCCCTGGAGCAGAGCCATCGCGAGCAGCGAGTGGCCGCCCAGATCGAAGAAGTTCTCGTCGATGCCGACCGAGGGCAGGCCGAGTGCCTCGGCGAAGACGGCGTGCACCCGTTCCTCGCTGGCGAACCGGGGGCCGCGCACCGGCCCGGTGGCCGTGAAGTCGGCAGCCGTGGGCGCGGGGAGGGCCTTGCGGTCGAGCTTGCCGTTGACGGTCAGCGGCAGCGCGTCGAGGACGACGAACGCGGACGGGACCATGTACTCCGGCAGGCGCTCGGACAGCATACGACGGACCGCGCCGGTCTCCACCTCCCGGTCCGCCGGGACCAGGTACGCGGCCAACCGCTTGACCCCCGGGGTGTCCTCACGGACCACCACGGCGGCCTGGGCCACGGCGGGGTGCGTGGTCAGGGCGTCCTCGATCTCGCCGGGCTCGACCCGGTAGCCGCGGATCTTCACCTGGTCGTCGACGCGGCCGAGGAAGTCCAGCAGCCCGTCCTGACGCCAGCGCACCACATCGCCGGTCCGGTACATCCGGTCCCCCGGCTCGCCGAACGGGTCGGCGACGAACCGCTCGGCGGTCAGCCCAGGCCGGTTGAGGTAGCCGCGCGCGAGACCCACGCCCGCGATGTAGAGCTCGCCGGCCACCCCCACCGGTACCGGGCGCAGATGGGCGTCCAGGACGTGGGCGCGGGTGTTCCAGATCGGACGGCCGACGGTCGCGGTGTCGGAGTCGAGCGTGCCACCGCCCAGGGTGTTGATGGTGTACTCGGTCGGGCCGTACAGGTTGTAGCCCATGACGCCCGGGGTGTCACGCAGCTTGGACCACAGGGTCTCGGCCACCGCCTCACCACCGAGCAGCACCAGCACCGGGCGGTGCCGCTCCCCGTCCAGCAGACCGCGGTCGACCAGTGCCTGGGCGTACGAGGGCGTCACGTTGATGACGTCGATCTCATGGGTGGCGCAGTACGCGGCGAGGGCCTCCGCGTCGCGGCGCAGGGCCTCGTCGAGGACGTGCACCTCGTGTCCCTCGACCAGCCAGAGCAGCTCCTCCCACGACATGTCGAACGAGAACGACACCGTGTGCGCGATCCGCAGCCGACGACCACCCGCCGACGCCACCACCGGATCGAAGATCGCCTCACGATGGTTCAACTGCATGTTCGTCAGACCACGGTACGGCGTCACCACACCCTTCGGCCGACCCGTCGAACCCGACGTGAAAATCACATACGCCGGCGCATCCAGATCCACCCGGACCCCCAGCGGAGCGCCCGACAGCCCCGCCAACTCGGCCTGCACCTCCGCCGAATCCAGCAACACCACCTCGGCCGCCCCCGGCATCAACCCCACGGCCGAAGAATCCGTCACCAGACACACCGGCCCGGTCTCCTCCACCATGAACGCCAACCGCTCCCGCGGATAGTCCAACTCCAACGGCAGATACGCCGCCCCCGTCCGCAACACCGCGAACAACGCCGCCACCATCTCCAACGAACGCGGCAACCCCAACGCCACCACCCGCTCAGGCCCCGCCCCACGCGCCACGAACAACCGCGCCAGACGATTCACCCGCGCATCCAACTCCGCGTACGACCACGACGAACCACCGAACACCAACGCCGTCTCACCCGGCACCAGCGCCGCACGCTCCGCCAACAGATCCGCCACCGTCGCATCCGGCAACACCCGCGACGTCGCCACCCACTCCCCCAACACCAACCCACGCTCACGCACCGTCAGCACGTCGAGGGAGCCGATGCGGCGGTGCGGGTCGGCGGCGACCTGCTCCAGCAGCGCGAGCAGCCGCTCGACCAGGGCCTCGGCGGTCGAGCGCTCGTAGAGGTCGGTGGCGTACTCGAAGGCGATGTCGATCTCCTCGGAGACCGAGGTCTCCTCGAAGTTGAAGTCGAGTTCGAACTTGACCGCGCCCAGCTCGAAGGGCTGGATGCGGCTCTCCAGGCCGAGCAGGCTGCCGCCCTGGCCGTCGTTGTGCTGGTAGCCGAGCATCACCTGGAACAGCGGGTGCCGGCCGGCCACCCGGGGCGGGTTGACGGCCTCGACCAGGCGGTCGAAGGGCAGGTCCTGGTGCGCGAACGCGGCCAGGTCCGACTCCCGGGTGCGGGTGAGCAGGTCGGCGAAGGTCGGGTCGCCGGAGAGGTCGTTGCGCAGCACCAGGGTGTTGACGAAGAACCCGACCAGGCCGTCCAGCGCGGCGTCCGAGCGCCCGGCGACGGGGGCGCCGAGGGGGATGTCGGTGCCCGCGCCGAGCCGGTGCAGCAGGGTGGCGACGGCGGCCTGGAGCACCATGAAGGTGGTCGTGCCGGTGGAGCGGGCGGCCTCCCGCAGTCCGCGGTAGACGGCCGGGGGGACCTGCGCGTACACGGTGTCGCCGCGGTACCCGGCGACCGGCACCCGCGGGTGGTCGGTGGGCAGCGGCAGTTCCTCCGGCAGGCCGGCCAGCGCCTGCCGCCAGTACGCCACCTGGCGGCTGTGCAGGCTCTCGCCGTCCTCGGGGCCGCCGAGCAGCTCCTGCTGCCACAGGGTGTAGTCGGCGTACTGGACCGGCAGCGGCGCCCAGGTGGGCGCGGTGCCGGTGGTGTGGGCGGCGTAGGCGGTGTTCAGGTCGTCGATGAACGGGAGCATCGACCACTCGTCACCGGCGATGTGGTGGAACAGCAGCACGATCGCGTGGTCCGCCGGGCCGACCGCCAGCACACTGACCCGCAGCGGCAGTTCGGTCGAGAGGTCGAAGCCGTACCGGACGGCCGCCTCGATGTCGGCGGCCAGGGTCCGCTCGCCGGACGCCACCAGGTGCAGGGTCTGCGCGGCGGCGTCCCTGACCTCCTGGAACACCGAGCCGTTGCGCTCGGTGAAGACCGTCCGCAGGCTCTCGTGGCGCTCGGTCACCGAGATGACGGCGGCGCGCAGCGCGTCCAGGTCGAGCTCGCCGGTGACCCGGACCACCAGCGGCACGTTGTAGGTGGCGCCGGAGCCGTCCAGGTTCTGCAGGAACCACATCCGGCGCTGGGCGTGCGACAGCGGCAGCTCGGCGGGCCGCTCGCGGCGGACCAGGGCCGGGCGGGTCTCGCCGCCGGCGGCGGCCCGGTGGGCCAGACCGGCCGGGGTGGGCGCCTCGAAGAGGTCACGCACGGTCAGCTGGGCGCCGAGCACCGTCCGCAGCCGGCCGACCAGGCGGGTGGCGAGCAGCGAGTGGCCGCCGAGGTCGAAGAAGTGGTCCTCTGGGCCCACCTCGGACAGGCCGAGCACCTCGGCGAAGACGCCGCAGAGGATCTCCTCGCGGGCGTCGCGCGGGGCGCGCCCGGCGCCCGTGCCGGTGCTGTCGGGGGCGGGGAGGGCCTTGCGGTCGAGCTTGCCGTTGACGGTCAGCGGCAGCGCGTCGAGGACGACGAACGCGGACGGGACCATGTACTCGGGCAGGCGCTCGGCGAGGCCGCTGCGGACCTCCGCGACGTCGATGCCGGGGCCGGCCGGGACGAGGTAGGCGGCCAGCCGCTTGACCCCGGGGGCGTCCTCGCGGACCAGGACGGCGGCCTGGGCGACGGCGGGGTGCGTGGTCAGGGCGTCCTCGATCTCGCCGGGCTCGACCCGGTAGCCGCGGATCTTCACCTGGTCGTCGACGCGGCCGAGGAAGTCCAGCAGCCCGTCCTGACGCCAGCGCACCACATCGCCGGTCCGGTACATCCGCTCGCCCGGCTCGCCGAACGGGTCGGCGACGAACCGCTCGGCGGTCAGCCCAGGCCGGTCGAGATAGCCGCGCGCCAGACCGACACCGGCCACGTACAGCTCACCCGCGACACCGACCGGCACCTGCCGGAGGTGGCCGTCGAGGACGTGGGCGCGGGTGTTCCAGATCGGACGGCCGACGGTCGCGGTGTCGGAGTCGAGCGTGCCACCGCCCAGGGTGTTGATGGTGTACTCGGT
>NZ_JBEZIR010000113.1:0-29720 GCF_040651175.1 Kitasatospora sp. NPDC048540 | reverse complement strand
GTCGCGGTGTCGGAGTCGAGCGTGCCACCGCCCAGGGTGTTGATGGTGTACTCGGTCGGGCCGTACAGGTTGTAGCCCATGACGCCCGGGGTGTCGCGCAGCTTGGACCACAGGGTCTCGGCCACCGCCTCACCACCGAGCAGCACCAGCACCGGGCGGTGCCGCTCCCCGTCCAGCAGACCGCACTCGATCAGCGCCTGGGCGTACGAGGGCGTCACGTTGATGACGTCGATCTCGTGCTCGGCGCAGAAGTCCGCCAGTCCCTGGGAGTCGCGGCGCAGGGCCTCGTCGAGGACGTGCACCTCGTGCCCCTCGACCAGCCAGAGCAGTTCCTCCCACGACATGTCGAACGAGAACGACACCGTGTGCGCGATCCGCAGCCGACGACCACCCGCCGACGCCACCACCGGATCGAAGATCGCCTCACGATGGTTCAACTGCATGTTCGTCAGACCACGGTACGGCGTCACCACACCCTTCGGCCGACCCGTCGAACCCGACGTGAAAATCACATACGCCGGCGCATCCAGATCGACGACGACCCCCAGCGGACCGTCCGAGAACGAAGCCAGCTCCGCCACGACCTCCGCCGAATCCAGCAGCACCAACGACCCGGACTCCGGCACCAACGCAGCAGCCGAAGAATCCGTCACCAGACACACCGGCCCGGTCTCCTCCACCATGAACGCCAACCGCTCCCGCGGATAGTCCAACTCCAACGGCAGATACGCAGCCCCCGTCCGCAACACCGCAAACAACGCCGCCACCATCTCCAACGAACGCGGCAACCCCAACGCCACCACCTGCTCAGGCCCCGCCCCACGCGCCACGAACAACCGCGCCAGACGATTCACCCGCGCATCCAACTCCGCGTACGACCACGACGAACCACCGAACACCAACGCCGTCTCACCCGGCACCAGCGCCGCACGCTCCGCCAACAGATCCGCCACCGTCGCATCCGGCAACACCCGCGACGTCGCCACCCACTCCCCCAACACCAACCCACACTCACGCACCGTCAGCAGGTCCAGCTCGCGGACCAGGATGCGGGGCCGGGCGGTGAGCTGTTCCAGCAGGTGGACCAGGCGCTCGGCGTGCTGTTCGACGGTGTCGCGGTCGAAGACGTCGGGGCGGTAGGTCCACTCGAAGGAGAGCGCCGGGCCGGGGTTGGTGATGAAGATCAGCGGGAAGTGGGTGGCGTCGACGTCGATGACGTCCTGGACACCGAGGGACTCCCGGATGCGGTCGCGGACGCCCTCGTCGGCGGGGGTGTTCCGGAGCACCTGGAGGGTGTCGAAGAGGCGGCCGAAGCCGGTGGTGCGGGAGATCTCGCCGAGGCCGACCTGGTGGTGCGGCAGCAGTTCGGTCTGCTCCCTCTGGAGACGGGCGAGGAACGCGGCGACGCTCTCCTCGCCGCGCAGCCGGGCGCGGACCGGGACGGCGTTGAGGAACATGCCGATGGTGCCCTCGATACCGGGCAGTTCGGCGGGGCGGCCGGAGACGGTCGCGCCGAACACCACGTCCTGGCGGGCGGTCAGACCGGCCAGCAGCAGGCCCCAGGCCCCGGAGAGCACGGTGTTGAGGGTCAGAGCGCGCTCGCGGGCGTAGGCGGCGATCCGGTCGGTGAGCTCGGCCGAGATCGGCAGCTCGACCTTCTCGGGCAGCAGTGCGGCCCGCTCGCGGGCCTGCGGGGCGAGCAGGGTGGGCTCGTCCAGGCCGGCCAGCGCCGTCCGCCAGGCCTCGCGGCCCTGCTGCTGGTCCTGGGCGCCCAGCCAGGCCAGGAAGTCCCGGTAGGGCAGCGCGGTGGAGTCCTGCACCGTGCCGGTACCGGTGAGGCCGTCGTGGCAGCGGGTCAGCAGTTCCTGCAGGAACAGGCCGGAGGACCAGCCGTCCCAGAGCAGCGCGTGGTTGGTGATCAGCAGGTGCTGGCGTCCGCCAGGGGCGAGCACCGACACCAGCCGCAGCAGCGGCGGGGCGGTGAGGTCGAAGCGGGTGAATGCCTCGGTCTCCTTGAGCCGCTGGAGTTCCGCCTCGGCGGCCGCCGGGTCGAGGCCGCTCAGGTCGACCTCGGTGAGCGGTACGTCGACGGCGCGCGGCACGAACTGGACCGGCCGGTCCAGGCCGTCCTGGAGGAAGCCGGCCCGCAGGTTGGGGTGGCGTTCCAGTACGGCGGTGACGGCGGCGCGCAGCACGTCCACCGGGACCCGGGTGGTGAGGGTGACCACGTCGCGGGAGGTGTAGACGTCCAGCGCCTGGTCGTCGTAGCCGGCCTCGAAGAGCAGGCCCTCCTGGAGCGGGGAGACCGGCCAGACCTCCTCGATCTCCAGCTTGGGCACCGCTGCCCGGACGACGGCGAGTTCGGCCTCGGTCGGCTCGGGCAGGGCCGGGATGGCGGGGGGCTGCCCGGCCGCGCCACGCCGGTCGGCGACCGCGGCCAGCGCGGCCGGGGTGCGGCACTCGAACACGTCGCGCGGGCTGATCGACAGTCCTTCGGCGCGGGCGACGCCGATCAGCCGGATGGAGGCGATCGAATCGCCGCCGAGCCGGAAGAAGTCGTCCTCGGCGCCCGCCCCGGGCAGCGCCAGGACCTCGGCGAACAGGTCGCACAGCAGCCGCTCGGTGTCGGTCTCGGCGGCCCGCGAGGAGCCCAGTCCGGCGTACTCGAGGGCGTCGTCGGGCAGCGCGGCCCGGTCGGTCTTGCCGCTGACGGTCAGCGGGAAGCCGTCCAGCACCGCGAAGGCGGACGGGACCATGTACTCGGGCAGCCGGGCCGCGAGCGCGGTGTGCAGCGCGACGCTGTCCAGTTCGGCGCCGGGGGCGGGGACGACGTAGCCCACCAGCCGCTTGACGGCGCCGTCGCGGACCAGGACGGCGCACTGCGCGACGCCGGGCTGCTCGGCGAGGGCGGCCTCGATCTCGCCCAGCTCGATCCGGTAGCCGCGGATCTTGATCTGGTCGTCGGCCCGGCCCAGGTAGTCGAGGGTGCCGTCGGGGCGGCGGCGCACCAGGTCGCCGGTGCGGTACATCCGGCCGCCGTCGCCGAACGGGTCGGCGACGAAGCGTTCGGCGGTCAGGCCCGGGCGGTCCAGGTAGCCGCGGGCCAGCTGGCGGCCGGCCAGGTACAGCTCGCCGGGCGAGCCGGCCGGGACCGGGCGCAGCATCGCGTCCAGCACGTAGGCGCGGCCGCCGCGCAGCGGGCGGCCGATGCTCGGGGTGGCGCTGTCGGCGAGGTCGGCGACCAGCGCGTCGACGGTGTACTCGGTGGGGCCGTAGTAGTTGATCGCGGTGGTGCCGGGTTCGGCGCGCAGCCGGGTCCACAGCGGCTCGGGCAGCGCCTCGCCGCCGAGCAGCAGGACGCACGGGCGGTGGCCGCCGTCCAGCAGGCCGGAGTCGATCAGCTGCTGGGCGTAGGACGGGGTGTTGTCGAGCACGTCGATGCGGTGCTCGCGGGTGTACGCGACGACGGTCTCGGCGTCGCGCCGGTCGTCCTCGCCGAGCAGGTGCAGTTCGTGGCCGCCGATCAGCCAGAGCAGCTGGTCCCAGGAGGAGTCGAAGGTGAACGAGGCCAGGTGCAGGGCGCGCAGGCGCTCGCGGCCGCTCGCCCGGACGGCGTCGGCGAAGGTGGTGGCGAGGTGGTCGTGCGCGAGGTTGGCGAGGCCCGCGTGCGGCACCACGACGCCCTTGGGGCGGCCGGTGGAGCCGGAGGTGTGGATGACGTACGCGGCCTGCTCGGGGTGGACCGGTCCGCCGCGCTCGGTGTCGGTGAGCGGGCCGCCGGGCAGGGCGGCGAGCGCGTCCAGGACGGCGGGGTCGTCGAGTGCGATGCCGCCGGGGAAGCGGTCGGCGAGGGCGCGGGTGGTGAGCGTCAGGGCGGGGCGGGCGTCGTCCAGCACCTGGGCGATCCGCTCGGCGGGGTGGTCGAGGTCGAGCGGCAGGTAGGCGCCGCCGGCCTTGAGGACGGCGAGCAGGGCGACCACGGTCCCGGTGGAGCGGGGCAGCGCCAGGGCGACGGTCCGCTCGGCGCCGAGGCCGCGGCAGAGCAGCAGCCGGGCGAGGCGGTCGACCCGGTCGGCGAGCTCGCCGAAGGTGAGCCGGTCGGTCGGGGTGACCAGGGCGAGGGCGTCGGGGGTGCGGGCCGCCCGGGCGGTGAACTGGTCGGCGACGGTGCCGGCCGGCACCGGGTGGTCGCCGCCGTCGAGGACCGCGCTCTCGGCGCCGAGCAGGTCGAGCCGGGCCAGCGGGGTGTCCGGGTCGGCGGCGAACGCGGTCAGCAGGGCGAGGAAGCGGTGGGCGATCCGCTCGGCCTCGGCGTGCTCGAACACGTCGGGGCGGTAGTCGAGTTCGAGCCGCAGCTCGGCGCCGGGCAGCACGGCCAGGCCGAGCGGGTAGTGGGTGGCGTCGCGGGCGCCGAGGCCGGTGATGGCCAGGCCCTCGGCGCCGCCGAGCAAGGCCTGGACGTCGTCGCCGCCGCCCTGGTAGTTCTCCACCACCACCAGGGTGTCGAACAGGGCGCCCTCGACGGCGGACTGGCGCTGGATCGCGGCCAGGCCCAGGTGCTGGTGGGCCATCAGGGCGGCCTGTTCGGCCTGGACGGCGGCGACGGCCTGCGCGAGGGTGTCGCCGGCGCGGGTCCTGACCCGGACCGGCACGGTGTTGATGAACAGGCCGACCATGGACTCGGCGCCCGGCAGGTCGTCCGGGCGGCCGGAGACGGTGGTGCCGAACACCACGTCGGTGGCGCCGGTCAGCGAGCCGAGCAGCACGCCCCACAGGGTGTGCGCGAGGTTGCCGAGGGTCAGCCCCTCGGCCCGCGCGGCGGCGGCGACCTCGGCGGAGAGCGCGGCGGGCACCGTCAGGTGCACCGAACCGGCCTCCACGGCGGGCGTGTTCAGGCCGGGCGCGACCGGCCGGGCCTGGTCGAAGCCGTCCAGCGCGGTCCGCCAGGCGTTCTCGGCGGCGGCGGTGTCGCGGGTGGCGAGCAGCGCCAGGTGGTCCTTGTACGGGCGGACCGCGGGCAGCGCCGCCAGGTCGCCGCCGGCGCCGTACAGCGCGAGCAGCTCGCGCACCAGGATCGGCATCGACCAGCCGTCCAGCAGCAGGTGGTGGCAGGTGACGACCAGCCGGGAGCGGTCGGCGCCCAGCCGCAGCAGGGCGAAGCGCAGCAGCGGCGGGGTGTCCAGGTCGAAGTGGTGCCGCCAGTCCTGGTCCATCGCGTCGCGGACGGCCGCGTCCCGGGCGGCCGGGGCCAGGCCGGTCAGGTCGAGCTCGCGCAGCGGGGTGTCGACGGCCCGCTGGACGAACTGGACCACCGCCTCGGGGTCCTCGTACCAGAAGCCGGCCCGCAGGTTGGCGTGCCGGCGCAGCAGCGCGTCGACGGCCGCGGCGAGCCGCGCGGTGTCGACCGTACCGGCCAGGTCCAGGTGGGACTGGACCACGTAGACGTCGCGGGCCTCGGCGTCGTAGAGGGCGTGGAAGAGCAGGCCCTCCTGGAGCGAGGACAGCGGGTAGACGTCTTCCAGGGTGGACTCGGTGGCGGGCTCCTCGGTCGGCTCGGCCTGGGTCGGGTTCTGGTCGTTCGTCACGGTGTTCTCGGTCCTGGAGGTCGGGGCGGGGAGGGGCACGGGGCGGTGGTCGGACGGGTTCATCGGCGCCTGCGCAGCCGGGATTCCAGCCGGTCGATCTGGGACTGCTTCAGGGTGACCAGCGTCAGGTCGGACGGGGTGACCCCGGCGCCGCCGGTGCGGGTGTGCACGGCGAAGGCGTCCAGCGCGGCGAACCACGCGTCGGCCAGCGCCGTCACCTCGGCCTCGGTGAGCAGGGCCTGCGGCCAGCTCCACTCGACGGCCAGTTCGGGACGGCCGTCCGGTCCGGCCTGGACCACCGCGTCGATCTCCAGCGGGTAGCCGGCCGGCATCGCCGGGTCGGGGCCGGCCGCGGCGGTGACCGCGGCGCGCTGCTCCTGCGGGGCGAACGGCCAGCCGCCGGCCACCGGGCCGGCCGGGCCGTCGGTGCGGCCGCGGTAGTTGAACAGCAGCTCGGAGCGCGGTGCGGCGGCGAGCAGCGGCGCGGTCTGCGGGTTGAGGTGGCGCAGCAGTCCGTGGCCGAGGCCGCGGTCGGGGACGGCCCGCAGCTGCTCCTTGACCTGCTTGAGGGCGCGTCCGGTCTCGGCTCCGCCGGTTAGGGCGGCGGCCGGGTCGACGCCGGCCAGGTCGAGCCGGACGGGGTGGACGGTGGTGAACCAGCCGACGGTGCGGGCCAGGTCGGGGGCGAGGGCGCCGGTGTCGGCGCCGCCGCGGCCGTGACCCTCCAGGTCGAGCTGCAGGGCCGGTGCGGCGCCCGGGCGGGCGGTGGCGACGCCGAGTGCGAGGCCGGCCAGCAGTACGTCGTCCACCCCGGCGCCGAAGGCCTGCGGCACGTCGGCGAGCAGCGGGGCGGTGCGCTCCGCGGGCAGGGTGCGGCGCAGGGTGCGCACGGTGGCGACGGTGTCGCGGGCCGGGTCGGCGGTGAGCGTGCCGAGCGGTCCGGCGGGGCCGGCCAGGGCGGTGCGCCAGTAGCCGGTCTCGGCGACCCGGGAGCGTTCCTGGGCGTGCGCCAGCAGGCGCTCCGACCAGGTCCGCAGGGAGTCGGCCTCCGGTTCCGGGGCGGGCCGGCCGCCGGCCGCGAACGCGGTGTAGGCGGTGGCCAGTTCGGGCAGCAGGGTGCGCCAGGAGACGCCGTCGACGGCGAGGTGGTGGACGGTCAGCAGCAGTCGGCCGTCCTGCCCGGCGCCGCCGTCGAAGTGGACGGCGCGCAGTACCCGGCCCGCGCCGGGGGCGAGGGCGGCGGCGGCCGCGTCGGCCTCCCGGGCGATCAGCTCGGTGCCGGTGCCCTCGACCACCCGCAGGGTGTCCGGGTCGGTGACGGCGGGGGCCTGGTCGGCGGGCAGGATCTCCTGGGTCCACAGGCCGTCGGTGGTGTCCAGGCGCAGGCGCAGCGCCGGGTGGTTCCCGGCGAGCGAGGCGAGCGCCCGGCGCAGCGGCTCGGCCCGCAGGCCGGCCTCCACGGTGAGCAGCACCGACTGGTTGAACCGGTCGATCGGGCCGCCGCGTTCGCGCAGCCAGTGCACGACGGGCAGGGCGGGCAGTTCGCCGTCGGCCGGGGCGGGCGGCGCCACGGCGGCGGTGGTCGGCGCGGCGGGCGGCTGTCCCTTGGCGGCGGCGGCCAGTGCGGCCGGGGTCGGGTACTGGAACACGTCCTTGGCGGCGATCTCCAGCCCGGCCTTGCGGGCCCGGCCGACCAGTTGGATGGAGGCGATGGAGTCGCCGCCGAGGGCGAAGAAGTTCTCCTCCTCGCCGACCTTGGGCAGGCCGAGCACCTCGGCGAAGACCTTGGCCATCGCCTTGGCGGGGGTGTGGCCGGTGGTGGCGGCGGGTGCGGCGGCGCGGCCGGGGGCGGGCAGCGCCTTGCGGTCGAGCTTGCCGTTGACGCTGAGCGGCAGCGCGTCCAGCACGGTGACCACGGCGGGCACCATGTGTTCGGGCAGTACGGCGGCGACCGCGGCGCGGACGGCGTCACCGCTGACGGCGGTGCCGGCCTGCGGGACGACGTACCCGGCGAGCTGGCGGGCGCCGCCGTCGACCAGCGGGCGGGCGACCACGGCGGCCTGGCCGACGCCGGGGACGGCGGCCAGCGCCGACTCGACCTCGCCGAGCTCGATCCGGAAGCCGCGCACCTTGACCTGGTCGTCGGTGCGGCCGAGGTACTCGACCTCGCCGTCGACCCGACGGCGCACCAGGTCGCCGGTGCGGTACATCCGCCCGCCGTCACCGAACGGGTCGGCGACGAAGCGGCCGGAGGTCAGCGCCGGGCGGCCGAGGTAGCCGTCGGCCAGCTGGACGCCGGCCAGGTACAGCTCGCCGGGGACGCCGACCGGGACCGGCCGTAGCCGCCCGTCCAGCACGTGCAGCTTGGTGTTCCAGACCGGGCGGCCGATCGGGACGACCCCGGCACCGGCCCAGGCGCGGTGGTAGGTGACGTCGACGGCGGCCTCGGTCGGGCCGTACAGGTTGTGCAGTTCGATGTGCGGCCACAGGGCGGCGAACCGGTCGACGGCGGCGGCGGGCAGCGCCTCGCCGGAGCAGAACACCCGGCGCACGTCGGTGAAGCCGCGGCGGATCGCGTCCTCGCCCTCGGCGGCGCCGGTGAAGGCGGTCAGCATGGACGGCACGAAGTGCGCGGTGGTGACGCCGTGCCGGGCGGCCAGTTCGGCCAGGTACCCGGGCTCGCGGTGGCCGCCGGGGCGGGCCAGCACCACGGCCGCGCCGCTGACCAGCGGCAGGAAGAACTCCCAGACCGAGACGTCGAAGCTGGCGGGGGTCTTCTGCAGGATCCGGTCCTCGGGCGTGATGCCGTAGACCTCGCGCATCCAGTCCAGCCGGTTGACGATCGCCCGGTGGCCGACCAGCACGCCCTTGGGGCGGCCGGTGGAGCCCGAGGTGAAGATCACGTACGCGGGGTGGTCCTCGCCGGGCTCCTGCGGTTCGGCCTGCGGGCCCTCTCCGTCGACCGTGAGCACCGGGACGCCCTCGACCCGGGGCAGGCGGTCGGCCTGGCCGTCGACGGTCAGCACGCACACCGGCGCGGCGTCCTCGACCATGCCGGCCAGCCGCTCCACCGGGTACTCGGTGTCCAGCGGCAGGTAGGCAGCGCCGGACTTCAGGACGGCCAGCAGCGCGGCCATCAGTTCGGCGGAGCGCGGCACGGCGATCGCGACGATCGTGCCCGGGCCGGCGCCGGCCGCGGCCAGCCGGCGGGCCAGCGCGTCGGCGCGGGCGTCCAGTTCGCGGTAGGTCAGGCGCTCGGCGTCGAGGATGACGGCGACGGCGTCGGGGGTGGCGGCGGTCCGCTCGGCGATCCGGGTCACCAGGGTGCCGGGGCGCACCTCGCGCTCGGTGGCGTTCCACTCCCCCGCGAGGCCGCGGCGTTCCTGCGCCGAGGTCGGCTCGATCCGGGCGGCGGGGCGCTCGGGCGCGGTCAGTGCCTGTTCCAGCACCCGCAGCAGGCGGGCGCCGAACAGCCCCGCGGTGGACCGGTCGAACAGGTCCTGGGCGTAGATCACGGTCAGGTCGGTGCGGGTGCCGTCGGCGGACTCCACGAAGGTGAACGCCAGGTCGAAGCGGGCCGCGTGCACCGGGTCGGGCAGCAGCGCGGTGCGGGCGCCGAGCAGGGCGTCCAGGCCGCCGGCCTCCTTGCGGTGCTGCACCATCACCTGGAACAGCGGGTGGCGGCCGAGCGAGCGCTCCGGGTTGACGATCTCCACCAGCCGGTCGAACGGCAGGTCCTGGTGGGCGAGTGCGCCGAGCACGGTCTCCCGGGAGCGGGCCACCAGGGCGTCGAAGCTCGGTTCGCCGGCGAGGTCGTGCCGCAGCACCAGCGTGTTGACGAAGAAGCCGACCACCTCCTCGACGGCCTCGTCGGCCCGCCCGGCTACCGGGGTGCCGAGCGCGACGTCGGTGGTCCGGGCGAGCGTGCCGAGCAGCAGCGCGGCGGCCGCCTGGGTGACCATGAACGGGGTGACGCCGGTCCGGTTGGCGTACTCGCCGAGCGCCGTGTGCAGTTCCGCGGGCAGCCGCAGCCGGACCGAGCCGCCCCGGCCGGTGGCCTCGGCGGGCCGGGGCCGGTCGGTCGGCAGCGCCAGCTCGGCGGGCAGGCCGGCCAGCTTCCCGGTCCAGTACGCGACCTGGTCGGCGGCCGGGCCGCCGGTCCCGGCGAGCAGTTCGGCCTGCCACAGCGCGTGGTCGGCGTACTGCAGCGGGAGCGCCGCGCACACCGGGGCGGCGCCGGTCAGCCGGGCCGCGTAGGCGCGGTCCAGGTCGCGCAGCAGCACGCCCTCGGACCACTCGTCGCCGGCGATGTGGTGCAGCGCGATGCTCAGCACGTGCCGGTCGGCGGCGCTGGACAGCAGGGTGGCGCGGACCGGGATCTCGGTGGCCAGGTCGAAGGCGTACGCCCCGGCGGCGGCCACCTCGCGGTCCAGCCGGTGGACCGTCACCTCCTGGGTGGTGAACGGCACTCCGGCCTGCGCCGGGGTCAGGATCCGCTGCCGCGGGCGCCCGTCGGTGTCCGGGAAGACGGTCCGCAGCGCCTCGTGCCGGGCGAGCACGTCGCCGAAGGCCAGCCGCAGCGCGTCGGCGTCGAGCTCGCCGTCGATCCGCAGCGCGCACGGGATGGTGTACGCGGTGCTGGGGCCCTCCAGGCGGTACAGGAACCAGAGCCGGGCCTGCGCGGCGGACAGCGGCAGCACCTCGGGGCGCGGCCGGGCGCTCGGCCCGGGGCGGCCGGCGGCGGCGGTGCGCAGCCGCTGCGCCAGCGCGGCGGCGCTGCGGGCCTCGAACAGGTCGCGGACGGCGATCTCGGCGCCGAGCGCGGCCCTGACCCGGCCGATCACCCGGGTGGCGAGCAGCGAGTGGCCGCCGAGGGCGAAGAAGTCGTCCTCCACGCCGACCCGCGGCAGGCCGAGCACATCGGCGAACACGCCGCACAGCACGGCCTCGCGTTCGTCGCGCGGGGCCCGCCCGGCGGGGGCGGCGAAGTCCGCGGCCCCGGGCTCGGGCAGCGCCTGCCGGTCGAGCTTGCCGTTGACGTTCAGCGGCAGCGCGTCCAGCGGGACGATCGCGGCCGGCACCAGGTACTCGGGCAGCGTCTCGGCGAGCGCCTTGCGCAGCGCGGCCGGGTCCAGGGCGGCGGGGACGGCGTAGCCGACCAGGCGGCGCACCCCGGTGGTGCCGCGGACCACCACGGCGGCACCGGTGACGCCGGGCAGGGCGGCGAGCGCGGCCTCCACCTCGCCGGGCTCGACCCGGAAGCCGCGGATCTTCACCTGGTCGTCGTCGCGGCCGAGGAAGTCCAGGGAGCCGTCGGGCCGGTGGCGGACCACGTCGCCGGTGCGGTACATCCGGCCGCCGTCGGCGAACGGGTCGGCGACGAAACGGCCGGCGGTCAGCGCGGGCCGGTTGCCGTAACCGCGGGCCAGGCCGGGGCCGGCGATGTACAGCTCGCCGGGGACCCCGGCCGGCACCGGCCGCAGCCGGGCGTCCAGCACGTACACCCGGGTGTTGCCGATCGGGCGGCCGACGAACGGCGTCGCGCTCTCGTCCAGCGCGGCGCCCAGGGTGTCGACGGTGTACTCGGTGGGGCCGTAGAAGTTGTGGCCGATGACGCCCTCGGTCTCCCGGATCCGGGTCCACAGGGCCTCGCCGACGGCCTCGCCGCCGACCAGGAACAGCAGCGGGCGGTGCTCGGCGGAGTCCAGCAGGCCCCACTCGACCAGCTGCTGGCCGAACGACGGCGTGACGTCCAGGGTGTCGATCCGGTCGGCGAGCAGCCGGGCGGCCAGTGCCTGCGGGTCGCGCCGCAGGTCCTCGCCGTAGACGTGCAGTTCGTGGCCGGCGATCAGCCAGAGCAGCTGCTCCCAGGAGGAGTCGAAGGAGAACGAGGCGGTGTGCGCGGCGCGCAGCCGGCGTCCGCCCGCGGCCTCGACGGCCCGCGCGAAGACCGTGTTGCCGTGGTGCTCCAGCATGTTGGCCAGGCCCCGGTGCGGCACCTGGACGCCCTTGGGGCGGCCGGTGGAGCCGGAGGTGTGGATGACGTACGCCAGGTCGTCGGCGTGCGGGGGCAGCGGCTCGGCGGAGCGCGTGCCGACGTCGGTGAGCAGCAGGGTGCCCCGGCCGTGCTCGGCGAGCACCGGCAGCCGGGCGGCCACCTCGGCGGTGGTCAGGGTGAGCAGCGGTTCGGCGTCGGCGAGCATCAGGGCGACCCGCTCGGCCGGGTGGTCGAGGTCGAGGGGCAGGTAGGCGGCGCCGGAGGCGAGCACGCCGAGCAGCGCGGCCACCAGGTCGGCGGAGCGCGGCAGGGCGAGGGCGACGACCCGGCCCGGTCCGGCGCCGAGCGCGGCCAGGTGGCGGGCGGTCAGCTCGACGTCGGCGGCCAGCTCGGCGTAGCTCAGGCGCCGGTCGCCGCAGACCACGGCGGTGTCGTCGGGGGTGGCGGCGGCCCTGGCCCGGAACGCGTCGACCACGGTGCCGTCCGGGACGGTTCGGGCGGTGGCGTTCCAGCCGTGCAGCAGCTGCTCGCGTTCGGCGGTGTCCAGGATCTCCAGCGCGCCGACGGGGGTTCCGGGCGCGGCGGCGATCCGGGTCAGCAGCCGCAGCAGGCGGGCGCCGACGGCGGCGGCCTGCTCGGCGTCGAAGACGTCGGGGCGGTACTCGACGGTGAGCTGCGGGGCGTCCCCGGGCAGGGTGAGAACGGTCAGCGGGTAGTGGGTGGCGCCGCGGTTGCCGATGCCGGCCACCCGCAGGCCCGCGGCGGTCAGTTCGGCCGGGTCGACGGGGTAGTTCTCGAACACCAGCAGGGTGTCGAACAGGGTGCCGTGGCCGGCCTGCGCCTGGATGTCGGCCAGGCCCAGGTACTGGTGGTCGAGCAGCGCCGACTGCTGGGCCTGGAGCCGGGCCAGCGCCTCGGCGGCCGGCTCGTCGTCGCGGGGTTCGAAGCGGACCGGGACGGTGTTGCTGAACAGGCCGACCATCGACTCGACGCCCGGGATGTCGCTGGGGCGGCCGGAGACGGTGGCGCCGAACACCACGTCGGTGCGGCCGGTCAGCCGGCCGAGCAGGATCGCCCAGGCGCCCTGGACCAGGGTGTTGAGGGTCAGTCCGTGCCGGCGGGCGGTGCCGGTGAGCGCAGCGGTCAGCTCGGCGCCCAGCGGCAGGTGGAGTTCGCGGCCGGCCGTGCCGGGGCCGCCGGCGGGGCGGCCGAGCGCGTCGGCGAGCAGGGTGGGCGCCTGGAGGCCGGCCAGCGCGGCGCGCCAGGCGGCGGCGTCGGCGGCCTGGTCGCGCCGCTGGAGCCATCCCAGGTGCTCGGCGTACGGGGTGACGGCCGGGAACCGCCGGGCGCCGCCGTACGCGGCGATCAGCTCGCGCAGCAGGACGGGGGTGGACCAGCCGTCCATCACGATGTGGTGGCGGGTCAGCAGCAGCCGGTGGTGGTCCTCGCCGAGGGTGAGCAGGGCGCAGCGCAGCAGCGGCGGGCGGGTGAGGTCGAAGCGGCCGGCCGCCTCGGCGTCCTCGATCGCGCCGATCCGCCCGGCCTGGCCGGCGGTGTCCAGGCCGGTCAGGTCGTGCTCGGTCCACGGGACGGTGACGTGGCCGGCGATCAGCTGCAGCGGCCGGTCGAGGCCGGTGTGGTGGAAGCCGGCCCGCAGCGCGGAGTGCCGGTTGACCACGGTGTCGACGGCCGCCCGCAGGGTGGCGGGGTCGAGCGGGCCGCGCAGGTCGAGCGAGGTCAGCGAGGTGTACAGGTCGTCGGCGCCCTCGGTGTCCTGGTAGAGGGAGTGGAACAGCAGGCCCTCCTGGAGCGGGGAGAGCGGCAGCACGTCCTCGGTGCCGGGGTGCTCGGCGGCGAGCAGGTCCAGCACGGGCTGGGTGACGGCGGCCAGCGGTACGTCGCCGGGAGTGAGGGCGGCGGCGTCCGGGCGGGCGGCGAACGCGGTGAGCGCGTCCAGCGCGGCGAACCACTGCCCGGCCAGTTCGCGGACGGCCTGCTCGGTCAGCACACCCTGCGGCCAGGCGAGGCGGACCGTCAGTTCGGGCCCGTCGGCGCGGTCGTGGACGACGGCGGTGACCTCCAGCGCGTGCGCGGCGGGCAGCGCGGGGTCGGCGGCCGGCTCGAAGGCGTCGCCGGCGGGGGTGAACGGCCGGCCGTCGGCGGTGAACCGGCCCAGGTAGCCGAACTGCAGCTGCGGGGCCTCGGCGTCGGCCGGTGCGGCGCCGGCCACCGGGTCCAGGTGGCGCAGCAGGCCGTATCCGGTGGCCGCGTCGGGCAGGGCGCGCAGCTGCTCCTTGACCAGGGCCAGCGCGCGGCCGGCCGCGGGGCCGCCGGCCAGGGCGTCGGCGAGGTCGATCTCGGCCAGGTCGAGGCGGGCCGGGTGGCCGCCGGCCAGCGCGCCGACGGTGCGGGTGGTGTCGGCGCCGGGCACCAGGTGGTCCGCGCGGCCGTCGGTCTCCAGGCGCAGCAGCAGGTCGGGGCGGGCCGAGGCGCCGTGGCGGACCCGGCGGCGGCCGAGCACGGCCAGCGTCAGGGCGGTGAGCAGGACGTGCCCGGTGCCGGCGCGGCGGGTGGCGGGGACCAGGTCGAGCAGCGGGGCGGTGCGGGCGGTGTCCAGGGTGAGCCGCAGCTGCCGGGTGGTGGCGGCGGTGTCCCGGGCGGGGTCGAGCGGGCGGTCGCCGAGCAGCGGTCCGGCGCCCTCGGCGAGCAGCGCCTGCCAGCTGGGCAGTTCGGCGCGGACGGCGTCGGTGGCGGCCGCGTCGGCCAGGCCCAGCGCCCAGCGGCGCGGCGAGGTGGCGACGGGCTCCAGGGCGCGGCCCTCGTACGCGGCGGGCAGGTCGGCGAGCAGGATCCGCCAGGAGGCGGCGTCCGCGGCGAGCCGGTGCACGGCGAGGACCAGCAGACCGTCGGTGTCGGGGCCGGCGTCCAGGTGGACGGCCTGCAGCACGCTGCCCTGCTCGGGGTCGAGGCGGTCGACGGCGGCCTCGCGCTCGCGGGCGGCGGCCCGGTCCAGCTCGGCGGCGGGGACGGCCAGGCGGCGCAGCCGTTCGGCGGCGGGGGCGCTGCCGGCGGGGCGGATCCGCTGGGTCCAGGCGCCGTCGGCCTCGACGGTCAGCTGCAGGCGCAGCGCGTCGTGGCGTTCGGTCAGCGCGTCCAGGGCGGCGGTGAGGCGGTCGCCGTCCAGCCCGGCGGGGACGGTGAGCACGGTGTGCAGGGCGGACCGGCGGACCGGGCCGCCGAGCTCGCGCAGCCACTCGCCGGCCGCGGTGGCGGGCAGCGGGCCGGCGGCGTCGGGACCGCTGGCGGTGGGGGCGGTGCGCGCGGTCTCGGCGACGGCGGCGATCCGCGCGACGGTGCGGTGCTCGAAGACCACCCGGGGGGTGATCGCGTAGCCGGCCTTGCGGGCGCGGCTGCCGAGCTGGATGGCGGAGACGGAGTCGCCGCCGAGGGAGAAGAAGTTGTCGTCGACGCCGATCCCGGCGAGGCCGAGGATCTCGCGGACCAGGTCGGCCAGGACCCGTTCGGCCTCGGTGCCGGGGGCGCGTCCGGCCGGCCCGGCGGTCTGCTCGGGGGCGGGCAGCGCCCGGCGGTCGATCTTGCCGTTGGCGGTGAGCGGGAAGGTCTCCAGCGCGACCACGACGGCGGGCACCATGTAGTCGGGCAGCAGGCCCGCGACGGCCGGGCGCAGCGCGGCGGCGTCGGCGGTGCCGGTCACGTAGCCGACCAGCTGCCGTCGTCCCGGGGTGTCCTCGCGGACCAGGGCGACCGCCCGGGAGACGCCCGGCTGTGCGGTCAACGCGGCCTCGACCTCGCCGAGTTCGATCCGGAAGCCGCGCAGTTTGACCTGGTCGTCGACCCGGCTGAGGAAGTGGATCCGGCCGTCGGCGGCACGGCGCACCAGGTCGCCGGTGCGGTACATCCGGGTGCCGGCCGGGCCGTGCGGGTCGGCGACGAAGCGGCCGGCGGTCAGGCCGGGCTGCCGCAGGTAGCCGCGTACCACCTGGTCGCCGGCCAGGTAGAGCTCGCCGGGGACGCCGGGCGGCACCGGGCGCAGCGCGCCGTCCAGGACGTGGGCGCGGGTGTTCCAGAACGGGACGCCGATGTCGGGGACGCCGCGGTGGGCGGCGGCGAGTTCGGCGGAGGTGGCCCAGACGGTGGCCTCGGTCGGGCCGTAGACGTTGGTGACGCGGCGGGTGGCACGGGTCAGCCGCTCGGCGAGTTCGGCGGGCAGGGCCTCGCCGCCGACCAGGGCGTGCACCCCGGGCAGGCTGCCGGCCGTGCCGTCCTCCAGCAGGACGTGCCACAGGGTGGGGGTGGCCTGGACGGCCTTGGGCCGGTGGGTGTCGATCAGGGCGGCCAGCGCGGCCGGGTCGCGGACCGTGTCGCGGTCGGCGAGCACCACGGCGGCGCCGCTCACCAGCGGGACGTGGATCTCCAGTTCGGCGATGTCGAAGGAGACGGTGGTGACGGCGACCAGGCTGTCGCCGACGCCGAGGGCCAGCTCCTCGCGCATCATCTCCAGGAAGTTGGCGAGCGCGCCGTGCGGCACCACGACGCCCTTGGGGCGGCCGGTGGAGCCGGAGGTGTGGATGACGTACGCGGGGGTGTGCGGGTCGACCGGGCCGGCCGGCAGCGCGGTGGCGGCGGCGAGTTCGGCGAGGGTGGCCGGGGCGTCGAGCACCAGCGGTCCGTGCTCGTCCGGCACCGCGTGGGCGGAGTCCGTGAGGGTGAGGGTGCAGACCGGACGGGCGTCGTCCAGCATGAACGCCAGCCGGTCGGCCGGGTAGTCGAGGTCCAGCGGCAGGTAGGCGCCGCCGCAGCGCAGCACGGCGAGCATCGCGACCACCAGGTCGGCGGTGCGGGGCAGGGCGAGGGCGACGAAGGACTCGGAGGTGACGCCGCGGGCGGCGAGCAGGGTGGCCAGTCGGCCGGCCCGGTCGTCCAGCCGGCGGTAGGTCAGGCGCTGCCCGCCGGCCACCACGGCGACGGCGTCCGGCACCAGCCGGGCCTGCTCGGCGAACAGCTCCACCACCGTCCGCCCGGACACCGGGTGCCCGGTGGCGTGCCAGCCGGTGAGCGCGGCCAGCTCGGCGTCGGACAGCAACTCCAGCTGGGCGAGGGGCCGTTCGGGCTCGGCGGCGAGCCGGGCCAGCAGGGCGGTGCAGCGCTCGGCGTGGGCGGCCAGCTCGGCGGCGGTGTACAGCTCCGGGTTGGCGTCGAACTCCAGGGTCAGCGTCCCGTCGGGGCCGAGGGAGACGGACAGCTGAAGGTCCTCGACCGGGCCGGAGGCGAGGTTGACCAGGCGGCCCGCGGTGCCGCCGAAGTCCAGGTCGAGGTCGAAGGGCTTGAGGTTGAGCAGCGGGCCGTACAGCCGCTCGTCGCCGCCGACCAGGCCGAGGTCGCGGCGGAGCTCCTCGCCGCGGTGCAGCTGGTGGCGGCGGGCGTCCTTGAGCTCGCCGGCGGCGCGGCGCAGCAGCTGGTGGAAGGTGTCGGTGCCGCTGACGGGCAGCCGGACCGGCAGGATGTTGACCGCCATGCCGGGGACCCGGAGGGTGCCGGGGCCGGTGCGGGCCATGAAGTGCATGCCGAGGACTGCGTCCCGGGTGCCGGTCATCCGGTGCAGGTAGACGGCGAGCGCGGCCGCCGACGCCTCGGCCCAGGTGGTCCGGGCGGCCTTGGCGGTGGCCAGGACGGCGGCGGACCGTGCGGCGGTCAGCTCGATGCGGTGGCGCAGCGCGGCGGGGCCCGCCTGGGCGGTCCGCTCGGTGAGGCCGACCACGGTGGGGCGGTCGGCGTAGCGGGCGTTCCAGTGGGCGCGGGCTTCGGCGGCCCGGTCGGAGTCCAGGTGGGCCTGCTCGGCCTCGACCAGCCGGGCGACCGGCTCGAACGGGCTCGGGGCGGGTTCGGCGCCGCCGGCCAGCGCGGTGTAGAGCTCGGCGACCCGGCGGCTGAACAGGGCGACGCCGTAGCCGTCGATCACCAGGTGGTGGAACCACTGGAACCACAGGTGCCGCTGCTCGCCGGTGCGGACCAGCAGGGCGCCGGTCAGCGGGGCGCCGGCCGGGTCGTCGAGGGCGACCGGCTGGGCCAGTTGGGCGCGGACCAGGTCGACGGCGGCGGCCACCGGGTCGGCGGCGCCGCGGGTGTCCAGCCGGGGCAGCCGCCAGGCCCGCGGGTCGAAGCCGGTGGGCACCTGGCGGGTGCGGCCGTCGCGCTCGACCAGCCGCACGTGCAGGCCGGCCGCCTCCGCGAGGGTGCGGCGCAGGGCTTCCTGGAGCGCCTCGGTGTCCAGCGGGCCGTCCAGTTCGACGTACTGGCCGACGTTGTAGACGGGGTTGTCCGGGTCGATCCGCTGGGCGGACAGCACGCCGGCCTGGGCGGCCGTCAGTTCCAGCCCGACAAGGTCCTCGGCGTCCGTGGTGTGGGTGAGCGCCTCTGGCATCGTTCGACCTTCCCGGGGTCTGTGCGGCTCCGGCCGCCGGGCCGGGACTGCTGGGTGTGCTGTGTGCTGCGTGACGGGCTTCGCGGGTCCGGGCGGCCGCCCGGTGAGGGGGCGGCCGCCCGGACCGTGGGCCGTGCGGCCCGGGACCCGGGGCCGTTACTGGGCCTTGAGGATGGTCTCGATCTGGTTGAGCAGGTCGATCGAGGTGCCGTAGCGGTCGGTGGTGGCGTAGGTCACCGGGACGACCTTGTTGGCCTTGACGGCCTTGAGCTGCTGCCAGGCGGGCTGCTTCTCCAGGTCCTTGGTGTCCGCGGGGACCTCGCCGGTGGCGGCCGTCCTGGGGACCAGGATGATGTCGGCGTCGCCGAGCGCGTCGAGCTTCTCGGTGGAGAGCGTGACCTCGTGCTCGGTGCCGTCCTTGGCCGCGTCGGAGAACTGCGCGCCGACGTCGGTCAGCACCCGGCCGACCCAGGAGCTGCTGGTGTCGATCAGGTACTCGCCGCCGCCGTAGGACGAGGCGATGGTCCACTTCAGGCTGTTGAGCTTGGCCGCGTAGTCCGTCTTGATCTTCGCGGCCTTGGCCGCGTAGCCCGACTTGAGCTTGGCGAACTCGGCGTCCTTGCCGACGGCGGTGGCGATCTTCTCCTGCGCGTTGTACAGGTCGACCGGGTGGTCCACGCCGAAGTAGAGGGTGGGGGCGATGCCTTCGAGCTTCTTGATGCCCCAGTCGAACGCGGTGGCGCCCTCGACCACGATCAGGTCGGGCTTGAGCGAGGCGACCTTCTCGATGTTGATCTCGATGCCGGAGCCGATCGGCTCGATCTTGGCGGCGGCCTCCTTCTGCGAGGGCAGCAGCTCCATCGGGTTGCTCTCGTCGATGGTGCTGGTGCCGACCGGCTGCACGCCGAGGTCGAGCAGCGCGCCGGTGGCGTAGGAGACGGAGACGATCCGCTTGACCCCGGCCGGGACGGTGACCTTGCCGTTGGTGGCCTCGATGACCTTGGGGCCCGCCGCCGCGGCCGAGGGGGCGCCGCTGCCCGCCGGCGCCGCGTCCTTGCTGTCACCGCCCGTGGAGGAGCAGGCGGCCAGGGCGAACATCGCAGCGGCGGCGCCGGCGGCGGCGAGTCTGCGGCGGTGGGCGGCCGAGGTCATGAGCAGCGCGGGGGTCTTCATGGTTCTCCTAGTGAGGGGGTCGTGCGGGGCGCGCCGGCCCGACGGGCCCGGGGCGGCGCGCCAGCAGGTGCCGGGGGGCCGGGCGGGGTCAGGCGGAGGCGGGGCGGGTGAGGTACGCGGACCAGGCGCGCACCGTCGGCGTGGTCTCGGCCAGGTCGGCGAACTCGACCCGGGCGCCGCGCGAGCGCCAGAGCGTGACCAGGCTCATCAGCCGGATCGAGTCCAGGCCGAGGTCGCGCAGGTCGTCGTCGTCGCCGATCTCCTCGGCGGGATCGTCGAGCAGGTCGGCGAGGTCGGCGCGCAGGCTGTCGGGGTCGAGGCCGGTCGGGGCGGAGGTCATCGTGGTGTCCGTTCGTCGGGCGGGCGGTCGGGGCGGCGGGGTGAGCGGGGCTCAGACCGCGCCGGCGCCGACCTGGGCGCCGAGGTCGCCGCGCAGCTCGGCGGCGGTGCGGCGCAGCAGCAGCGAGTCGCAGATCTCGCCGGAGCGCACGGCCAGGGTGGACAGCAGCGAGGAGGTGATGCCGTGGGTGTGCTCGGTGCCGCCCTGGAGGTAGATGCCGACGTCGACGTGGTCGGCCGTCAGGATCCGGTGGTCGCGGTCGACCCGGAGCCGGCCCTGCCCGTCGGTGAGGCAGTGCCGGGCGAACTCGCCGAGCAGCGGGCGGGGGTCGACCGGGCGGTAGCCGGTGGCGAGCACCACGGCGTCGGAGTCGAGGGCGAACTCCTCGCCGGTGGTGAGCGAGCGGATCATCGCGCGGGCGCCGTCGGGGCCGTGCTGCACACCGGTGAGGCGGGTGGTGTTGAGGATCCGCAGGCGCTCGTGGCCCTGGACCTTCTCCTGGTAGACGGTGCGGTACAGCTGCTCGATCAGGTCGCCGTCCACCACCGAGTAGTTGGTGTTGCCGTGGTAGTCGAGCAGGTCGCGCTTGACCGGCTCGGGGGCGTCGAAGAAGTGGTCGACGGCGGACGGGTCGAAGATCCGGTTGGCGAAGGGGCTGTCGTCCGCCGGGCTGTAGCCGTAGCGGGAGAAGACGGCGCAGACCTCGGCGTCCGGGAAGGTGCGGTGCAGGTACTCGACGGCCTCGGCGGCCGACTGGCCGGCGCCGACCACGGTGAACCGTCGGTTCCGGCGCTCCATCAGCGCGGGGGCCTTGAACAGCAGGTCGCGGGTGTGCCAGACGCGCTCGCCGAGCTCGACGCCCTCCGGCAGACGCGGCGTCAGGCCGGTGCCGACCGCCAGGTTGCGGGTGCGGCGGACCTGCTCGGCGGCGGGGCCCTCGGTGGCGCGGGAGACCACGTCGACGGCCTCGATGCGGCCGTCGGCCACCACCGGGCGGATCTCGGTGGCGCGCCGCCCGTAGGCGACCTCGGCGGCGAACTCGGCCGCGCACCACTCGAAGTAGTCGTGGAACTCGATCCGGGTCGGGAAGAAGGACTTCTGGTTGATGAAGTCCGCCAGCCGGCCGCGCTGCTGGAGGTAGACCAGGAAGGAGAACGGGCTGCTGGGGTCGCGCATGGTGACCAGGTCCTTGAGGAAGGAGACCTGCATGGTCGCTCCCTCCAGCAGCATGCCGCGGTGCCAGCCGAAGGCCGCCTGCTGCTCCAGGAAGCCGGCCCGCAGGGGCCGGTCCGGGTCGCGACGGTTGTGGTCGGCGATCGCGATGGCCAGGGCGAGGTTGGAGGGGCCGAAGCCTATTCCGACCAGGTCGTCGGCGCTGTCGCTCCCGGTCCGTGCGCCGATCTCGCGCGATCCCGACATGCTCGTCCTTCCGTTGACTGCCTGCTGACGGGGTCTCGCCCCGCACCGTTCCGGTGGAGTCCGTGGACCCGGCCCGCCTCGCCCGATGATTAGGTAAGGCTTGCCTAACTTCCCTTACTCGGGCGCGGGTGTCAAGTTCGCGGCCCACCGCCCGTACCGCCGTGACCAGCACACTTGTCGGACCGTCAGTCCGGGGCGCCGGACGGTGCCGTCCCCGCCCCGACCGGCTGCCGCACGCCGTCCGGGACGATCTCGGTGCCCGAGCCGGAGCCGGTGAAGGCCCGCAGCAGGCCGTGCCGCACCCGGCCGTCCAGCACCCGCGCGGCGCCCACCCCCGAGCGCACGGCCCGCAGGCAGCCCTCCATCTTGGGGAGCATGCCGCTCGCCAGGCCGGGCAGCAGCGCCTCGAGTTCGGCGGCGGCGAGCCGCTCGATCACCTCGCCGGAGGCCGGCCAGTCGCGGTAGAGGCCGTCGACGTCGGTGAGCACCACCAGCAGGTCGGCGCCGAGCGCGACCGCCAGCGCGGCGGCCGCGGTGTCCGCGTTGACGTTGTAGACGTGGCCGTCGGCGCCGCGCGCGATCGGCGAGACGACCGGGATCCGGCCGTCGCCGATCAGCGCCTTCACCGCGCCCGCCTCGATGTCGGTGATGTCGCCGACCAGGCCGATGTCGACCCGCCCGCCGCCCACCTGCGCGTACCGCTTGACCGCGGTCATGGTGTGGGCGTCCTCGCCGGTCATGCCGACCGCGAACGGCCCGTGCCCGTTGAGCAGCCCGACCAGCTCGCGCTGGACCTGGCCCGCCAGCACCATCCGCACCACGTCCATGGTCTGCGGCGTGGTGACCCGCAGCCCGGCGGTGAAGGACGACTCCAGGCCGAGCCGGTCGAGCATCGCGCTGATCTGCGGGCCGCCGCCGTGCACCACGACCGGGTGCAGTCCGGCGTAGCGCAGGAAGACCACGTCCCGGGCGAACGCGGCCTTGAGGTCCTCGTCCACCATGGCGTTGCCGCCGAACTTGACCACCACGGTCCGGCCGCGGAACCGCTCCAGCGACGGCAGGGCGTCGATCAGGGTACGGGCGCCGGCCCGGCCGTGACGCGCGGTCAAAACGGTGCTCACTGGCCCCCCAGGTCTGTCCTCACCACCGCCGACGACGACTCCCGGCCGGGCCGGTCACCATGTCGACACTCTTTAGGCAAGGCTTACCTTACATCCCCGGAGGGGTGCCGACACCCCCCGGGTACCGCCCGGCCCATCCCCGGCGCCCGTCCCCGCCCGGCCTGTCAGGCGGGCCGCGCCACGGCGATACTGGAGGAGTGGGAGAGGTCGACGAGTCACGACGGGCCCGGCCCGCCGAACAGCTGCGGCCGTACGTCGCGCGGTACTCCGGCTACCGGCAGTACGGCCTCGCCCCCGCACGCCACCGCGGCCTGCCCTCACCCTGGCTGACCTTCATCCTCACCCTGGACGAGCCGCTCACCGTCGCCGCCCACCCCGACCCCCGGCAGCCCGGCGCCGACTACGACACCCTGCTCGGCGGCCTGCACACCACGCCCGCCCTGATCACCCACCAGGGCAGCCAGTCCGGCATCCAGCTGGCCCTCGACCCGCTCGGCGCCCGCGCGCTGCTGGGCATGCCCGCGGGCGAACTGGCCCGGCTCGACCTGTCCGCCGGCGAGGTGCTCGGGCCGGCCGCCGCCGAGCTGCGCGAACGCGTGCTGGCGGCGCCGGACTGGCCCGGCCGGTTCGCCGTCCTGGACACCCTGCTGCCCACGCTCTGCCGGGAGGTCCGCGGGCCCGCACCCGAGGTCCGGCGCGCCTGGCGGCTGCTGACCGCCTCCGGCGGCGCGCTGCCCGTCGGCGAACTCGCCCGCGAGGTCGGCTGGAGCCGCCGCCACCTGCTGGCCCGCTTCCGCCAGGAGACCGGTCTGAGCCCCAAGGAGGCTGCCCGGGTGATCCGCTTCGACCGGGCCCGGCGGCTGCTCGCCGCCGCCCCGGCGACCGCCCTGGCCGACCTGGCCGCCGCCACCGGCTACTTCGACCAGGCGCACCTGGCCCGCGAGTTCCGCGCCCTGGCCGGCTGCCCGCCGAGCGTATGGCTGGCCGAGGAGGCGGGCCCCGCCCGCCCCGCGGACCCCGCCCCCGCCCGGCGGTCCGCCGCCGCCCGCGCCGCGTTCCCGCACGCCGCCACCGCCCGCTGACACCACCCGCCGACGCCGCCCGCCGACACCACCGGGGCGCACTGCCGCCGGGCGGGTGACTTGTTCCCAAACGTCCAAGCCCCCGCGGCCCGGGAGCGGACAGACTGGCCGGAACGGACCCAGGAGGGACACGATCATGACCGACCAGACCCCCGCACCCCAGCCCCCCGCCCCGCAGGTGTGGCCCTCGCTGCGAGCCACCGACGCCCGGGCGCTGATCCGGTTCCTGGTGGACGCGTTCGGCTTCGAGGAGGTCGTCGTCTACGGCGAGGGCGAGCAGGTGCACCACGCCCAGCTGGCCTGGCCCGAGGGCGGCGGGCTGATGCTCGGCTCCGCCCGCCCCGAGGACGAGGACGACAAGTGGCCGCTGCGCCCTGGCCACTTCGGCGCGTACGTGGTCACCGCCGACCCGGACGCCGTGCACGCCAGGGCCACCGCCGCCGGCGCCGACATCATCACCGGCCTGCACGTGACCGACTACGGCTCGCGGGACTTCGCGGCCCGCGACCCGGAGGGCAACCACTGGTCCTTCGGCACCTACCGCGGCGAGCCGCGCCCGACCCCGCCGCCGGCCGGCTGACCGGCCGTGCCGGCCACCCCGCAGGACCGGCTGCGCGCGCTGTGCCTGGCCCTGCCCGAGTGCGAGGAGCGGCCCAGCCACGGCGAGAGCGCCTGGTTCGCCGGCGGGAAGCGAATGTTCGCCACCCTCGCCGACCACCACCACGACGACCGCACCACCTGCTGGCTGGCCGCTCCCCCGGGCCTGCAGGAGCACTTGGTCGCCGCCGACCCCGACCGGTTCTTCCGGCCGCCGTACGTCGGCCACCGCGGCTGGCTCGGCGTCCACCTGGACGTCGAGGTCGACTGGCCCCACCTGGCCGACCTGCTGACGGCCGCCTACGGCCTGGTCGCCCCCGCCCGCCTGCGGGCGGCGCTGGAGGAACGCTGACGGGCCGCCCCCACAGGCGGCCCGTCAGCCCGGCATGGACGAGGGCATCGTTAGGAAGGTTTCCTAACGCATGCCGCGAAGGTAGTGCCGCCCGCACCCCCGGTCAATAGCCCGGACCGGACCTTGACTCATCAAGTTAGGAAACTTAACTTATGGACCCTCGCGTGCACTCGCCCCCTCTCACCCCCACGGAGTTCCCATGTCCGGGACGCTCAGCAGACGGATCGGCCTGTTCCAGGCCACCGCCATCAACATGAGCCAGATGTGCGGCATCGGCCCGTTCGTCACGATCCCCCTGATGGTCGCGGCCTTCGGCGGCCCGCAGGCCGTGATCGGCTGGATCGCCGGCGCGGTCCTCGCCCTGGTCGACGGGCTGGTGTGGGCCGAACTCGGCGCCTCGCTCCCCGGCTCCGGCGGCTCCTACGTCTACCTCCGCGAGGCCTTCCAGTACCGGACCGGGCGGCTGATGCCGTTCCTGTTCGTCTGGACGGCGATGCTGTTCATACCGCTGATCATGTCCACCGGGGTGGTCGGCTTCGTCCAGTACCTCGGCTACCTCTGGCCGTCCATGGGCCAGGGCGAGGGCGACGCGGTGGGCCTCGCCGTCCTCGCCCTGGTCGCCCTGCTGCTGTGGCGCGGGGTGGAGAACATCGCGAAGCTCACCACCGTGATGTGGGGCGTCATGATCGTCGCGGTCGGTGCGGTGATCGTCGCCTCGTACAGCGACTTCTCGCCCGCCAAGGCCTTCACCTGGCCCGCGCACGCCGTCGACCTGACCCACGGCCAGTTCTGGCTCGGCTTCGCGGCCGGCCTGACCATCGGCATCTACGACTACCTCGGCTACAACACCGCCGCCTACCTGGGCGCCGAGGTCAAGCAGCCCGGCCGGGTGCTGCCGCGGGCGATCATCCTCTCGATCACCGGCATCATGGCCATCTACCTGCTGCTGCAGATCGGCGTGCTCGGCGTCATCGACTGGCACGAGATGCTGGACCCCGGGTCGGTGGCCTCCAAGTCCGTCGCCTCCGCCGTGCTGGAGCGGGTCTGGGGCAGCGCCGCGGCCGACACCGTCACCGTGCTGATCCTGGTCACCGCCTTCGCCTCGGTCTTCACCGGCCTGCTCGGCGGCTCCCGGGTGCCCTTCGACGCGGCCAACGACCGGGTGTTCTTCCGCGCCTTCGGGAAGCTGCACAGCCGTCACCGGTTCCCGGTCCTCGGCCTGGTCGCCATGGTGGTGATGACCGCGGTCGGCTTCCTGATCGGCCGGCACACCGACCTGGCCACCCTGATCGGCCTGCTCACCACCGTCATGGTGATCGTCCAGGCCTTCGCCCAGATCCTCGCCGTCACCGTGCTGCGCCGCCGCCAGCCCGGACTGCCGCGCCCGTACCGGATGTGGCTCTACCCGGCGCCCAGCATCCTGGCCGCCGTCGGCTGGCTGGCCATCTACGGCTACGCCGACCGCAACGCCCCCGGCCTGCACCCGATCGAGTGGTCGCTGGTCTGGGTCGCGGCCGGCAGCGTCGCGTTCCTGATCTGGTCCAAGGTGGAGCGGGTCTGGCCGTTCGCGCCCGTCGAGGTCCGGGAGGAGTACCTCCCCGCCGAGGCCTGACGCGGCGGACGCGCCGTCAGCACCGGGGCCGGGCAACGCGCCCGGCCCCGCTCAGCCCGCCGCCACCGGGGCACCGGCGGGGTCCGCACCGGCCGGCTCCGGCCGGGCCGCGTATGCCGCGGCGACGGTGTCCCGGTCGAAGACCCGCCAGGTCGCGGCCGTGACCAGCAGCGCGACCACGAAGCCCACCCAGTACGGCGCGGTCAGCCCGAACGCGTCGACCAGGACCCCGCCGAGCAGCGCCCCCAGGCAGTTCCCGCCCGCCACCACGAACAGGTTGGTGCTGCCGACCCGGCCCAGCAGCTCCGGCGGGGTGAGCCGCTGGCGCAGCGAGTTGGCGACGATGCCCCACAGCCCGCCGTGCACCCCGAAGGCGAACAGCGCGAAGCCGATCAGGTACCGGTCCCGGGACGCCGCCAGCGCGAGGTGCAGCCCGGCCTCCACCAGCAGCCCGACCCGGACCGTCCAGGTGGCGGTGACCAGCTCGACCACCCGGTCGCCGGCCACCGATCCCACCACGCCGCCGACCGCCATGCAGGTGAACAGCAGGCCGTAGCCGACCGAGCCGAGGTGCAGCCGCTGCGAGGCGAGCAGCACCAGGACGGCGGTGGCCGCGGTGAGGGTGACGTTCAGCAGGCCGATCAGGACCGCCATGGTGCGCAGCAGCCGCTGCCGCATCAGCCAGCGGAACCCCTCGGCCATCTCGGCCACCACCGACCGGCGCACCGGCGCGGCCGGCGGGCCGGGGTGCGAGGTGGCCCGGTAGACCCCGCCGACCAGGCCGATCAGCACGGCGCTGGCGGCGTAGGTGGCGGCGTTGACGAGGAACGGCAGGGCGGCGGACAGCACGAACAGCAGGCCGCCGAGCGGTCCGGCGACCATCTGCTGCATCAGCGTGACCCCGCCGGCCAGCAGCCCGTTGGCGCGCTCCAGCCGCTCCCTGGGCACCACGGCGGGGATCATCGCCTGGCTCGCCGCCCGGAACACCACCTCGCCGGTGTTGACCACGAACAGCACGGCGTACAGCAGGGGGATGCCGGCCCGCCCGGCCGCGATCGCGGCGGCCAGCACGCCGAGGGCGGCGACCCGTACCCAGTCCACCGCGACCATCAGCCGCCGGCGGTCGACCCGGTCGACCAGGACCCCGCCGGGCAGGGCGAACAGCAGCCAGGGCAGCCAGCCGACGCCCGCCGCGGCGGACACCAGCAGCGGGTCGTCGGTCCTGGCGGCGACCAGCAGCGGGGTCGCCACCAGGGCGAGTCCGCTGCCGAGCGCCGAGGTGGTCGCCGCCGCCCACAGCTTTCCGAACCGTCCGCCGAGCCCTGCCCCGTTGTCCGCCACGAGCCGGGAAGCTACCAGAGCCACCCGGGTGCATCGCACCCGAATTTCCCCGCGGACGCCGCGATCAGCCGAGGTGGGCGGTGCGGCGCTCGAAGACCTCGGCGCGGGCGGTGCCCAAAGCGGTCGCCAGCGCGCCCTGCAGCACGGCCTCGTCGCCGAGCAGGCTGGCGGCGACCCGGGGGCGCAGCGGGCCGAGCCGGTGCAGGGTCTGTTCGACGGGTTCGAGCAGCAGGTCGGCGCCGTGGCCGAGGCCGCCGCCGAGCACCACTAGGTCCGGGTCGAGGACGGCGGAGACGACGGCGAGCGCGTAGCCGAGCTGTTCGGCCTCCCGGCGGACGGCCTCGGCGGCCCGCTCATCGCCGGCCCGGGCGGCGGCGAAGACCTGTTTGGCCGTCAGCGGCCCGGTCAGGCCCAGCTCACGGGCGGTGCGCACCACCGACTCGGCGGCGGCGGCGCCCTCCAGGGTGCCGCCGCCGGGCAGCGGGAGCAGGCCGATCTCGCCGGCGGCGCCGTGCGCGCCGCGCTGCAGTTCGCCGTCGGCGACCACGCCCATGCCGAGGCCGGTACCGATCAGCAGGTAGACGAAGAGTCGGCTGCCGGCGCCGGCGCCGCGGGCGTACTCGCCGAGGGCGGCGAGGTTGGCGTCGTTGTGAACGCTGATCCGGGTGGCGAGCCGGGCCTCGATCCGCTCGAACAGGCCGCGCCGGCCCCAGCCGGGCAGGTTCGGCGCGTACTGGACGCGCTGCTGGGTCTCGTCCCAGACGCCCGGGCTGCCGATCGCGGCGTGCACCACGTCGCCGGGGGCGAGGCCGGCCTCGGCGGTGGCGGTGCGGGCGGCTGCCACCACCGCGTCGGCGACGGCGTCGGCGGTGCGGCCGCGGTTGGGGACGTCCTGCCGGCTGACGATCCGGCCGGCCAGGTCGGCGAGCGCGACCCGCAGCCGGGCCCGGCCGATGTCGATGCCCAGCACGTGCCCGGCGGCCGGGTCGGGTTCGTACAGCACGGCGACCCGGCCGCGTTCGGGCGCCAGCAGGCCGGCCTCGCGGGCGAGGCCGGCCTGCTCGAGGGTGGCCAGCGCGGCCGACACGGTGGGTTTGGACAGCCCGGTGTCGCGGGCCAGCTGGGCCCGGGAGGAGGGTCCGCCGGTGCGCAGCAGCTCCAGCAGCAGCCACTCGTTGTTGCTGCGCAGGCGCTGTCTGCTCCAGGGCTGTGCCGTGCGGGGCTGCTGCGCCCGGCCCGGTCCGGCCTCCGGGCCGGCGGCCGGCACGGGGCGGGGGCTCATCGAATCCTCCGGGCGGTTGCGGTTGTCGTCCGGTGCGCCACTCTATGCAACGGGACGGCCCACCCGCTCGGTGGTTCAGCCCCTCAGCAGGCTGCAGACGAAGTCCTCCTGGACGGCGCGGAGTTCGGCCAGCCGCTCGGGGTCGAGGGTCTTGTTGATCTGCGAGGTGACGGAGAAGGTGAGCGAGCGGCTGCCGTCCGGGGTGCCGACGGCGAGCTGGGTGTAGCCGGGGAAGTTGCCGGTGTGGCCGTAGACCGTGCCGCAGCGGGTGGTGTAGCGGAAGATCGCCAGCCCGGCCTCGTTGCGGCCGGGCCCGGCGGGCTCGGAGGCGCCGTCGACGAAGGTGAGCTGTTCGCGCCGCACCTCGGGGGCGATCAGCCGCCCGCCGGCGTACGCGCCCATGAAGGTGCCGAGGTCCAGCGGGGTGGAGACGATGCCGCCGGAGGCCCAGACCCCGGAGGCGCCGAGCGCGGTGCTGACGTCCTCGGGCGCCGCGGGCGGCTCGACGACGTAGCCGTGCAGGTAGGGGCGGGGCAGCCGGTAGCCGTCGGGGAGGGTGGTCTCACGCAGGCCGAGCGGCCGGTCGACGATCTCCTGGAGCAGTTCCTCGTACGGGCGGCCGGTGGCGGCCTCGGCCATCAGCGCGACGGCGATGTTGTCGGAGTTGGAGTAGTGGTACGCCGATCCGGGGGTGAACCCCAGCGGCCGGTCGGCCACGAAGTCGAGCAGGCAGCGGGAGTCGAAGTGGTGGTGCGGGTCGGCGGCCAGGAGCTCCAGGAAGGCCGGGGCCTCGGTGTAGTCGGGCAGGCCGCTGGTGTGCTGGAGCAGTTGGCGCAGGGTGACCGCACCCCACGCGGCGGGTAGGGCGGGGAGCCGTTCGGCGAGGGTGTCGTCGAGGCCGAGCAGGCCGCGGTCGACCAGGCCGAGCGCGACGGCTCCGCTGAACGCCTTGGCGGTGCTGGCGATCCGCATGTGGTCGGTGGGCTCCGGCTGCCGGTCGGTGCCGACCCGGGAGACCCCGGCGCGGACCACCTCGGTGTGCTCGCCGCGGCGCAGCACGGCGATCGCGCCGGGCGGCCCGCCGGGGGCGTCGACGAGTTCGGCGAGCCGCTGCTGGAGCCGGTGGTCCGGCCCTTCGCCGGCCTGGGCGGGGGCGGGTGCGGCGGTGGCCAGCGCGACGGCGGCGAGGGCGGCGAACAGCATCCGGGGACGGGGGCGGGGGCGGGGCAGGGGCACGGCGGGGACCTCCGGGCGGTGGGGCGCCGCCCGGACGGGCCGGGCGGCTGGACCGGTTGTGCGCGCTCCGAGGTCCGGTGCAGCGGTCCAGCCTACTTTCCGCTTGGTACCCCGTGGGGGTGGGGAGCCGAAACAGGCAC
>NZ_JBEZIR010000112.1:0-30060 GCF_040651175.1 Kitasatospora sp. NPDC048540 | reverse complement strand
AGACGATGCCGGAGCCGAGGCTGTCGCCGGCGGTGATCTGGACCACCGAGGGCAGGACGGTCGCGATCACCCGCTGGTAGTCGCTCTCCAGCTGGCTACTGGTGGATGGAGCAGCCGAAGACTGGACCGAGGAGCCGGAGGAACCCGGGGCGGATCCGGCGGGAGAAGGGGTCGAACCGCCGGAGCAGCCCGCCAGCGCCAGCACTGCCACCGCCAGCGACACGCCCTGAAAAATCTTGGTCGCGGACCTGTCGAGGCGGCAGGACGCCGGAACCGGCCCGATGGATGGCTTCCTGGAGTTCACTTGTCACGTCCTCCGGATCTTGCAGACAGGGCCGGCAGCCAGTTATGGATCATTTTGAGTCAATACATCCGTCACATGCAGTATGTCGGGTAATTGGATACTTTCCGGGCGGGCGCGCCATACAGCCGAGCCAGCGATGCCGTTCCCGCGGCCGTTGCATCCGGACAGCGGTTTCGCCCCGCTGGACGGATCCAACGGGGCGAAACAGCAGGCCGGACCGCAGCCGTGGTGCCGGGCCGCACGTGCTACCTGGTGAGGCCGGCGACCTTGGAGCAGACAGGCCAGGCGCCGGGGCCCTGGGAGGCGAGCACCTTCTCGGCAACGGCGATCTGCTGGGCCTTGGTGGCCAGATTCGCCTGCGGGGCATACGCGGTACCGCCGTAAGCGGCCCAGGTACTGGACGTGAACTGCAGACCGCCGCTGAAGAGCTTCCCGTGGATGGACCAGTCTCCAGAGGACTCGCACTGCGCCACCTTGTCCCACGTGGACAGGGATGCGGCCGACGCGGAGGTGGCCGTGACGAGGCCGGCCATCGGCAGGGCGATAAGAGCAGCACCTACGACCGCGACCCGCACACGCCGGGCCGGAGTCAGCTTGGCGGCGGCAAACGGCAGTCGGGAGATGAAAGACATGATGAAAACCTCAATATGAGTTGGGCTGGCCCGGCCGATTTCGCTCCACTGCGGAGACGATGAGCCACTGGGCACCTTTTCGAAATCTTTCCTGTCTCCACAGAACATCAGATCCCAGCCCCTCACCGTCCTCTGATCAGGCCCCCGCCAGGACTATTCAGCCGCCGCCGACAGGAGGCCCCGGCGACGGCTACCCGGCCCACCACCCCGGAGAAGTGAAAAACCGGGCGCACGAACACGGTTCAGATTGCATCCGGAATGGATTCCTTGACCACCGAGCCGAACCGCACGGAATATCCGCATTCGAGCGGAATAATTTTCTCGGTGAAATAACCTGGTACGGTTACAGCCGGTGCGTGGGCGGCCTCACCAGAGGATCTCGGCCTCGCCGAACTCGACGCTCCCGCGGCACACCGCAGATCCCCGACGCTCCTACGTGCTGCCCGATGCGAGGGGTTCATGGCGAACTCGCGCCCGGGGTGCCGGACGCCGCCCTGCGGTGTGTGGTCGTGTCAGCCCAACCAGTCGCTGGCGTCGTGGCAGTGGCTCGCCGCCTCGGGCCGGCCGCCATCCGCTTCGCCGTCGATCACGGCGGAGAGGGCCGCCGTGGCGGCGGCAGCGACGGAGAGCACGGTGTTCGAGGCCTCCATGGCACCGCGCCGGTCGCCGAGCATCCAGCACTGCCAGGCCCGAGCACCGAGATCGCGCAGCCTGGACAGATTGGCCGCAGCCGTTTCGAGAGGTGTGTCGTCGTGGGCAGACGTCATGTATTCGTACCGCTCTCGGGATGCTTCGTCCGGGTTCCATGCCAGGGTGGCGGGGATGATCTCGTGCATGTCAGCGATCGGGGCTGTCTGGGCGAACCCGCATGTCACGGCAGCTTCCCGGATACGACAGCCTCCCCTATGCGTAAATGGCTACCGTCCAGTCCGCACCCGCACCCGCACAGCGCTTGCTACAGTACCGGCGGACGGGCCGGTCCGCCGTCACGTCACCCGGTCAGCGGGCACCGATCACCGGCCTCGCGAGTGAGGGTGGGGAGATGAAACTCTTCGCGATCATCCTCATCAGCGGCGGCGTCAAAGCTGCCCGGGCCGCAGGACGGCGCCTTCTCCCCCCGTGCCGGACCTCGTCGCCGGCACTCCTTCGCTAATACTGCAATCACGGTTAGGGGATCTGTCCCCGGCTTCTGTAGTGACTGTGGCGTGCGCGGGTCTGGCTGTGGCGTCTCCACCACGGCCAGTGCAGATGATGCTTCGGCGCGAGGTTTTGCGGGGGTAGGAGGAAGCCATGAGCCGGCGGATGTCTGCGACGGACCGCATCGTCGTCGCACCTCTGCCCGGATCGCCAGCCCGGACCCTCGAACAGCTCCAAGCCCTTCCGCCCGAGTCCGCCGACTAGGGAGATCAGACCTGACAGTTATTCAGATCCCCGTGTCGTCGCCGATCAGCACTGCGTCCTTGTCCCCGATGCTCTCGACGATGAAGTCGCGGACGTCGTCACGCACCCCGTCGGCGTCCCAGTCCGCATCGCCCAGCAGGCGCTGCACCCCGATCGGATGTACCTCACCAGCGCGTTCCGCCAGCGACCAGCCGTCATTCCGCTCCAACGGCGCCATCAGCCCGGCCATGTACTCCAACGCCCGCCCACGTGGCTCCGACCGCGCGAGCCGCGACCCGAACCGCGCGTGCAAACCAGCCAACACCCCATGCCAGGAGTCAACCTGACCCACCCCGAGATCCACCGACACACGCCCACTCAACCACCACAAGCCCACCTGTAACTGTGATTGCAGTAGCTCTGACAGCCTTCCTTCAATGGCCCATGCAGTCCCCAGCGGCTCGACGCCGCCGACGCGAGCGGGCCGACGCACCGGGCGCGGCCTCGGCCAGAACCTACCTCAGCGCAGCAGCTCCCGTGCCCGTACACCGGTCAGGGGTTATGCCGCAGATACCGAGCGCTGATCACTTCGGGGCACCGGAACGCCGTCGCAATCCGAGGAAGGCCGCAATGGAGACCAGCGTCCCCGCCACCAAGGCCAGCACCACCAGGGGCAATGCCCCTGAGCCACCGGACTGGCTGCTCCCGTCGCCCGCTGATACAGCCCCTGAGGGCGTCGTCGTGGGGGTCACCGTGACGGTGGGCGTCACGGAGGGGGTGGCGGTGACAGTCGCGGTCACAGTTGTGGTGGCAGTTGCGGTAGCAGTACTCCTTGCCGACGACGACGAGGAGGAAGACGAGGAAGCCGAAGCACTCGTGCTCGATGAGGCGGACCCGCTCGAACCCGAAGAAGCCGAGCTCGACGAGCCGACGGAACTAGCCGCCACGGTGATCGAGGCATCCGACTGCGCTGTGCTGTCCGTATCGCAGTACACGCTGATGGTGTACGAGCCGACGGCCTGCGCACCAATGGTGGCGGTCCCGGAGTAAATCCCGGGCGAGCCGCCGGCACCGAGCGCGGCGGGAGCCGAGAACGCCGCAGACGAAGCCGGAGCTGACGAGCTGGTCGATGTGCAGCCGGTCGCGGTGACGGTGACTGTCTGGCCCGGGGTGAGGGCGCTCGGCGTCACCGTCACGGACGCAGCGACAGCATCGGTGACCGACAGACAGAGACCGGCACCGGCAATGGCAAGAATCTGGGCAATGTACAGAGGTCTCATGAGGGCTCTCTTCGTTCGGCCCGGGGTACTCGCCCACCGACGCCTGCGCAGCAGGGGAAGACGGAACGGCCTCCTCTATATCATGGAAGAACAGGATGCACGTGCCCGCATCCGCTGGCTCTACGGGGGCGGCAGCGTCATCGGCCCTGCCTTCACGGGGCAGAGAGACAGCCTGTTCCGCTCCAGCGAATCAGGGGTCCAGGAAGGCGGCACGCACGCGATTCATCCGTTCGGTTGAACCCTGCGCCTATTGCGGCATCAAGGCCGGGGCCGATTGGGGAGGAGCGGAGCCCGAAGGACTACGCAGCCACCGGCAGGTCAGCCCAGTGGGTGACATGTCCTGCCTGCGAGGTGACTCCGTGATCACTGGCCAGCGCCATGACGATGAGGCTGCCGCGGCCGTGCTCGTCGGGCGCACAGACCCAGTCCCCGGTCTGTACATCGAAATCCACTGCCAGCTCGGCGAATTCACGGCTCGTGTACTGACAGCCGCGATCCGAGTGAAAGATCACCGGACCGTCGGGACGGCGGGTCCGGCACGCAGCCTGTAGGGCGTCGGCAACCAGCCCTGTCCGCAGGTGGTCGGCGGTCGCCCAGCCGACGACGCGGCGGGAGGCGATGTCGATGACGGTGGCCAGGTGGAGCCGGCCCTCCTCGGTCTGCGTCACGGACGGCGCGGGGACCGGACTCGCCGTTGCGGCGGGCGTAGAAGGCGGCACGGGAGACCTTGAGCAGCTCACACGCCCGTTGACGCTGTGGCTCTCCTACTTCTCCGCCTCGATGAACGGGTGCACCGTCACCGGGTCTCCTTCGCGAAGAGAGCCGTGGCCCGCTTGAGAACCTCGACGTCCTCGCGCAGGCGGCGGTTCTCCCGCCGCAGTCGGGCCGGCTCCTGGCGCTCGTCCGGGGCCGAAGCCCCTGATCAGAGGTGTCCGTCGAAGCGGATCAAGCCCAGATCAAGCCCATTCCGCCAGGCAGACCGCCGGTGCGCAGCCTGGTGGCCCGACGGTGCGCATGCCAAGTGTGCCCTTCGCCGAGCACCCGCTGCCGCACCGTGGAACGGCCGGTCGACAGCGGGCGTCCGTTCCGGAGATGGCCGCCCCTGCACGGCCGGTCCACGCTCAGGCGTTCCGGGGTGGGGCGGCCGGGCCGAGTGCAGCGGATCGGGGCGGCGAAGCCCCGAGGTGCGGAGCCAATCGGGATCGCTTTAGCTGGAGTGGGTCCGGCCGACCGCCGAACCCGCTACTGAACAGAGCCCTGCCTGCCCCGCCTGTGATCGGTGTGGCAGAGCTCCTGGAGGTAGTCATGGAAATCCGTATGATCACCTGTGCCGTATTCCTGACTGCGGGCTGCGCCTTCACTGCTTTCACCGCGGGGTCCGCCGGATCGGGTGCAACGAGCGGTGCGTCGGCCGCCGCACTCGTCGAGTGTCCTTCGGCGAGTGAGGGGGAGGAGCCTCAGCACGACGCGATGCTACCGATCTCCTTCCGATTCGATGCGCCCGAGGACATGGCCTCCAGCTGCTCAGGCGAGTCACCCGGCCTGGGCCGGTATCCGTACGAGCCCGCAGCCGCGGTCGCTCCCGTGGCGGACAGCAACTCGGCATCGGCCAGCAGCGCCGGGTCATCCGGAACTAGCTCTTCCGTCTCTGTCAGCCCTTCAGCCTCCAATAGCAGCAGCTCCTCCGCGAGCGGCAGCCCTTCAGCCTCCAACAGCGGCAGCTCCTCCGCGAGCGGCAGCCCTTCAGCCTCCAACAGCGGCAGCTCCTCCGCGAGCGGCAGCGGCAGCTCCTCAGCGTCCACGTCACGCTCCGCCAGCGCCTCCGCCACCGTCACGACAACCGTGACGGCCACGACAACAGCCACGACAACGGCCACGGGCCCCACGACCACCGTCACTGCGACCACTGCCCCTGAGGCCAGCACTCCTGGCGCGGTCGCAGCCGGTGACGGCAGCACCGCAGCAGGAGGGGGCTCCCCCGAAACGGCCGGCCTGATCGCTGTGATGTGCGTGGCAGCCGGAGGCATCCTCTTCGTTCTGGGCCGTCGGCTCAGGCGTACCGGCACCCATCGCTGACCCATGCCATTGCGAGGGACAACCATGGTGATCTGGGCCGCCGCGGCCGCGCTGGCCTGCGCCGGCTATTTCCTGGGCATCCAGCTGACCAGCAGGTCGGTGGAGTACGAGCGCACCGAAGCCCCCCAACCGGCTCAGACCGGGCTGCCCTCGCTCTCCATCAGGTCAGGCGGTGAGACCCCTGCCGGAACACCGTCGCTGGATTCGGCGGATCCCGTACGGATCGACGTACCGAGTCTGGGCATCCACGCCACGCTCCTGTCCCTCGGGCTGGACGCCGACGGAGCCGTAGCCGTCCCTACCCCTTCCCAGGCCGCCCAGCCGGCCTGGTACAACGGAAGCTCCACGCCCGGCCAGGCGGGGCCGACCGTCATCGTCGGCCACGTCGACTCCCGCGAACTCCCGGGCCACAAAGCAGTGTTTTTCAGCCTTGGCGCCGCCAAGAAGGGGGACGAGGTCGACATCCTCCGGGAGGACGGCATCACAGTGGTCTACACCGTGGACACGGCGACTCTCCTCGACAAGGAGAACTTCCCGTCACGGGAGGTCTACGGGATGACCCCGGCCCCCACTCTCAGGCTGATCACCTGCGGAGGTGACTACCACGCCTCCGCAGGCGGATATTCGGCGAACGTCGTCGTCTTCGGCCACTATTCGGGGATCCGTCACGCAGGTTGAGCGACACCGGTTCCGGTACGCCGTTCCTCGCGCGGCGCTTCTACGGCGTCCCCGCCACGGCCCCCTTGGCCCGGCCGCTGCGAACGAACGCGAGAACCCCGGCCGTTCCCAGGCACGCCACGGCAGCGACCAGCAGAGGACCGGAGAGCACACCTGACGTGAGGACGGCCTTTCCCGCGAGACTCGAGTCCGTGAGCGCCGTTCCGACTCCCGCGCCGGTGACCATCGCGGTCAGGGTGACTCCGGACGCCTCGCCTGCCCGCTCCCGGCGGACGACGGACTGCGTGGCGATGGTGGTGAGGCAGTAGCCGAGCTGAAGCGCGGCACAACACACGCCGACCGCCACGATGTAGAACGGAAGACCGTGAGCACTCGCCACGGCGAGGAGGGCCGCCCCACCGATCGCCGTAGCGGCGGCCAGCACCCGCAGGGGGCTCCGCCGCCGCGAGAGCCTTCCCGCGACCGGTCCCATCAGGGCGATCGCTATGGCGGGCAGAAGGTAGGCGACCCCGGCCCCGACCGGGGACAGATGCCTCACCTGCTGCAGGTACAGGGCGGCAACGGCGAGACAGACCGCGATCGCCGCATTGGCGACCGTTCCCGTCGAGGTGATCATCACGTACTTCCGGTCACGGAACAGGCTGAGGTTGATCAACGGGTGCCTGACCCGTGACTCCACGACGACGAAGGCCACCAGAGCCAGCGCGCCGACCGCGAACAGGCCCAGCGTCCGGGCCGACACCCAACCCCACGCGTGGCTCCGGTCGACACCTCCGATGAGAGCAGCCACGGCGACCGTCACCAGAGCCACTCCGGGCCAGTCGACGACCGTCTGCTTCCTGCCCCTGTCCGACGTCGGGATCTTTCGTATCAGCAGCGCCGCCACCATCGCGAAAGGTACGTTGATCAGGAAGATCCAGCGCCATCCCGCCCACTCCGTCAGCGCGCCTCCGACGAACGGACCCGCGGCAGTGCCCACGCCGGCCACGGCGAATGCGAAGCCCATGGCTCGGCCACGCTGTGCGGCGGGGAAGACGTCGGTGAGCAGTGCGAGGCCGACCGGCATGATCATCGCCGCGCCGGCACCTTGGACCACGCGCAGTGCCACCAGAACTCCGGCGGACGAGACCAGTGCGCAGGCAAGGGAAGCGGCACCGAAGACGGTGACGCCGATCAGAAGGACGCGGCGGTGGCCCAGGAGATCGCCCAGCCGCCCGAACGCGATCATCAGCGCGCCTGCCGCAAGCAGGTATCCGCTGACCGCCCACTGCATGGCGGCCGGAGCGACATGCAGGTCGGCGGCCATGCTCGGCACGGCGAGGTTCAGGGTGAAGAGGTCCAACTGCACGCAGAACAGGGCCAAGGAGACCGCCCACAGAGCGAAACGGGTGGGACGGATTGCGGATGCAGACATCGTGAACCCCAGAGAAGCTGCCGTGGGCGGCGTATCGGCACAGGTGCACCGTCCGGGCTTCAGCCCGTGCCCATGCCTCGACCGTACGAAGGCGTGTCCGGGTACCGGGCCCACTGATCAGCCGACAGGGCGGGGGATCTCGTCGGCCACCGGTCCGGCATGTGCAGGTCAGCTGGGTCCCAGGAGTCGATCTCGACGAACGCCTGCCGGAGCAGCCGGTTGTGGACAACTGCCGTGAGTGTCACGGCAGGCCTTGACATCCAGGCCGCCACCACAGGTCGGGATTGATTTCGTTTGCCGACGATAGGACACTCAGGAAGGCCGTGGTCCAGGAGCCGGCCGGACGCCCGCGCAGCAGGCAAGGCCGACGAGGAGCATGGCCACGGGGAACACCAGGGCAGCCTGTGTGGCGGTGGTGGAGGTGCTTCCGAGCTGGGCCTGGAGGAGGCCGCCGGTGACGGCGCTGCCGATCGCACCGCCGAGCTGACGGGTGGTGTCGAAGACGCCTGATGCAGCACCGATCAGCGAGAGTTCGAGGCTCCGGGTCGCGATGCCGTCGAGCGGGGCGGAGAGCAGTCCGATACCGGTACCGGACCGAGCAGCGAAGGCATCAATGCCCACAGGCTGACGCCCGGATCCAGCTGCCGGGCGAGGGACCCGGTGCCCAGGATCAGCAGGGTGCACCCGAGGGCCGCGAGTGCGCGCGGGCTGGCGGTGTCGGACCGCTTCCCGGCGAGACGGGCGCACAGCGCGTACAGCGCCGCTTGGGGACTCGTGGACAGAGAGGAAGGGAGGGGGTGGCGGAGCAGGCGTCGCAGTTCGTCATGGCCCTGGATCAGCGTCCGGGGTCGAGTGCGCCGGTCGATGCTTCGGCTGGCGGCAGGACACCGGGTCGCTGGGGAACTGACTGGTCACCAGTAGGTCCTGTCGTGACGATCGGCAGACTACCGTCCCAAACGGTGCGAAAGGCGCCGCTCTTGGGGAGACGCTCCCGTCAACCGAAGAGATCGGTTCTGCGGATCGTGGTGATGTGAGAGCGCAGGCCGCCGCCGGTGGCCACTCTGCCTTCTGCCGGCCCGGCCTGGTCGGCCTGGTCGGCCGGTTGCTCGTCGGAGGGAGGAATCCACCGGGCTTGGACGGCTACCATGAACGCGCTCCACGCGGCAGTCGCCGTCCGGCCACTCGCGGTGACTCCCATAGCTGAGGATGTGACTTCGAAACCGTCTGCCACCGGTTCGATCCGTACGGTCGGCCGCACCACTCCACCATCCTCCCGGCTGATCCGAGTAAGGACCTTCAAGCATCGCTCCGAAGGCACGGACGGGGCAACCGTGGGGCTCGGGCGGCGCGCGCTTCGGCCGCCGGTGGACCGTGGTGACGCTCTCACTGCTGCCACACGCTCACGTAGTCGACCTTCATCGTCGCCGGAGTGACGACAGGCCCTCCGATGAATGGCTGGACGGCGTTGTTGAGGATGAGGTACATCGGCGCATCGGTGGAGGTGGGGACCGAACCGGTCTCAACGCCGTCGTAGTAGTAGGTGACCGATCCTGGCTCCCATACGGCGCCATAGGTGTGCCATCCGGTGTAGTCACCCGTGGCGCATCCTCCGGGACCGCCGGAGAGGCTGTGGAAGTGCCAGCAGGCCTGGCCTCCGAGGCCTTCCATGATGTCTATCTCGCCAGTCTGCGGCCAGCGTGAACCGTCGGTCCACCAGGCGGGCCAGTTGGCGATCGTTCCGGCACCTCCGGGGGGCAGGTAGATGCGCGCTTCGAAGGCACCGTAGGTGAAATCGGCTTTTCCGCTGCTGTTGACCATGCCGGAGGTGAAGGGCCGCTCGACTCCTGCACAGGTCGACGCCTTTGCATCGGCGGTCAGGTTCAGACTGCCATCGCCGACTGTCACGTGGGAGGGGTCATAGCACTGCCGTTCGCTTGCCTGGACAGGTGCGGTGATGCCTGGGGCGAGCCAGCCGGTGGACCACGAGGACGTGTCCAACTGGGTTCCGTCGAATCCGTCGTGGAAGACCGACCGCCACGAACCGGGGATGCCCAGCGGGGCAGCCTGATCGGAGTCTTCGGGGGAGCCGGACCCCACATCGTCCGGGCCGCTCTCCGCCGGGGACGAAGTGGCCTGGGCGGATGCGTCGGTGACGGTGAGTGTCGTCGGGGGCAAGTTGATGTACATCCCGGCGATGCGGTAGAAGCCGAAGACGGTGAAGGTCCCGGGGGGCAGCGCCAGCCTGCCCGAAGCGAAGGTGTACCCCTCAGGGCAGATCCGGACGTCGTTCTGCGCTCCGGGATAGTCAAGATGGCGGCCCGCCTCGTCACGCACGGCAACCCCGAGAGCGCGCACCGTGGCGCAGGTGTCCGCATGGACGGTCAGGCGTGCATTCGCCGGAGAGCCGGTCGCGGCGGATCCTAGGTCAAGGGCGTCCTGGGACAATCCGGCATCAGCGGCGGCACCCGTGGACACGAGCGCGAACTGGGACCCGATGAGGGCCAGGACAACCATGATGATGACCACGGCCAGGCGCTTCACTGCTGGCCTCTCCGCGGCCTGCCGGAACCCGGCGCCAGCTAGCCGGGCGCGAGGTGGCCGACTTGGTGCGTCGCTTGTCGAGGCCCCCCAGCCTACTGCGCCGGTCCGGCTCGGAGAAGGCCGGCCGGGAGGCCTCGGACTCAACCCTTGGGAAGTGTCATCCCCAATTCCAGCATGGCTGGGAGGCAGAGCCGCCCTCGGAGCGCTCGGTCCTGTAACCCTCTACCCGCGGGGCCACCGTCCTCGGATCAACGGCTTCCGACGGCGCTCCGGTGGCGTACAGGCCTTGTGGCTGCTCGTCGCGGTCGCGCGTCGCGGTGGTAGGCGGGCCGGCCCGGCGGGACGGTAGCCGCTCCAGGGATTGACGGACATAGTCGAGCGGGTCGATGCTCTCCAGCCACACGAGGTCCGTCTCGTTGGCAAGCTCCGCCGGATCGATCAACGCGCTCACGCCTGCTGCTCCTCGGCATCCGGATCGGCCAGCAAGCCGATTTGATGGACTGTCGGCAGCTCGCGGCCGCGCTCGGCCTGGAGCCGGTCCCGGCGAAGGTCGAGGGGGTGCGGTCGAAGGTGAAGCGCCTGGCCTCGCGAGGCTGGCTGGCTGGCTGAGAACGTCCGGGGTCGTTCAGCGTGATCGCTGGGCGAGGCGGCGGGTCATGACCATGGTCATCGACCAACGGATCATTGCTTCCGCCGTGTCGGTTCGGCCCTCGTAGTCGCGGGCGAGGCGGCGTGAGCGCATCAGCCGGGCGAACGTCCGCTCCCCCAGCCACCTCTTGGGCAGCACCGTGAAGCCGGTGGTGCCGTCGGTGCGGCCGACCACGGTCAGCGCGATCCGCAGGACGTCGCGGGCGAGGTCGACCAGGCGGCCGGTGTAACCGCCGTCCGCCCAGACCAGGGTGATGCGCCAATGCTGTGCGCGGAGCCGGGCCAGTAGCGTGTGGCCCGCGTCCAGGTCCTCCTCCACCACTTCGTCGCCGAGGAGACCCGCCGCTTCACCGACCTCGCCGACCACGAGTGCGCAGGTCCCATCACCGCTCAGGAGGCAAGTGCATGCACTGGTCGGCCAGGTCGCCGGCGACACCGCATTCGACAGCGAGCACATCGCCCCGTTCGAGCTCTAAATCCAAGCCGGCCGCGACCCCCAGCTCCGCGACGCCGCCGCCGACTGCTTCGCCGCGTACGACCAGTTGGCGGCATCCATCCTGAAAGCCCTGGGCGTGCCTGAACCCGAACGCTTGGCCGGTCCGGTCGTCGCCCTCGTGATCGGCTTCCGGCTTCGACGTGTGGCCACGAACGCCACCACCGACATCCTGGTCGACGCGCTGTTGCTCCTGACGGGCACCGCCTGCCCTGCCCCGCCGAAATAGCCGACGCCCGCAGGCCGCCGGCCCCGACGGGACTGCGGCCCGCACTCCGCAAGCCTGACGCCCGTTACGCGTATCGCCGTTGACCACGCCCAGGCCCCAGAGACCCTGTGGGCCCGGTCCCGCACCGGGCACTGATGCGACACGGAACATGTCCTGGCCGAACCGCTCATCCGGCACAAGCAGCGTCAGCTAGAGTCCGGACATGGGGATTTCAGATGGCTGAGGAGAAACCGGACGACCGGCCGTCGGCACGGACCAGGCTGGCAGCCGAACGGCAGCGGCTGGCGCGGCAGAAGGCCACTCGCCGGCGGACTCTGATCGCCATGACTGCGCTGATCATCGTTGTGGGAGGCGTGTTCAGCGGACTTGCGCTGACCCGCGGCAATGAAGACGCCACGACAGACGCATCCGCCGCGAAAAACACCTGTGAATATTCCAGGACACCGAGCACCCCGTCGAAAGATGTGCAGGTGCCCAAGTACGACGCCGCCGCGGCGGCACTTCCATACACCGCCGACCTGAACACCAACAGGGGGAAGATCTCTTTCGAGTCATTTTCCCAGAAAGCCCCCTGCGCCTCCTTTTCCTTCAAATATCTCGCCCAGAACAAATATTACGACAACACCCCTTGCCACCGGTTGACGACGCAGGGGATCCATGTCCTCCAGTGCGGCGATCCCGGTGGATCAGGATCCGGCGGGCCAGGTTATTCTTTCCCCGATGAGAACCTCGCCGGCGCAACCTACCCCGCAGGCACGGTGGCCATGGCAAACTCAGGCCCGAACACCAACGGGAGCCAGTTCTTTCTTGTCTACCAGGACAGCCAGCTACCCCCGTCCTACACACCTTTCGGGGTCATTTCGGAAGGGCTGGAGGCACTACGGTCCGTCGCCGCGGCCGGCGATGACAGCAGCAACGGCCCTGGAGACGGCCACCCCAACCAGGCCGTCACGATCGAGACCGTAGGAATTCGCCAGAAATAGTCCAAAATATCCACCGACTGAAGATCTGATGCGCCATCAGCCGCGGACGAGAAGGTCACCCTCAGCGGAAACAACTCGAAAGTCCGCCTGCAGCAGGATCTCTTCTATGGCCCGAGTGACCGCTCTCCGGCTCACCTCGTCCATCGACGTCCCCGGCTCGGGATCGTCTCGTTGGGCCGCCTTGCCGCACGGCACCCCGCAGGCTGCGATGCTGTCCTCGGCGCGCCAGCCGATCAGGACCCCCTGCGGTCTGAGGCCGATCTGCAAGCCAGCCGCCCCGGTGTGCGCTATATCGAATCCCGCACCCCATAGCGCCCGGCACACCCGCTCGAAAACCTCAAGATCACTTTGCATATACAGCAGGCTCCAGGAGTTCTCGGTGAACGGATGGCACGTGGGAAATCAGACCGCAGCCGAACGCCCCTGACTCATCCGGTGTGACCGGGAGCACCGGCGCGGCAGAACCAGCGGCGGCGGGCGTGACGCCCCCCTGATTCAGAACCCTCAGCAGTGCGCCCACTTGCTGCAAGACGAGCGCGCACCTGGCGTTTCGCAAGTTTGGCCGTCTGCGCGACACAGCCCAGCGTGTGCCCCCCGCTCCACAGGTCTACGAGATCACCCTGAGCCAGCCAGTTCCCGGACGGACCGGATCCGGCGGTCAGGACAGGACGTCGCGGGATGCCGTATCGATCGGCATAGGAGAGGAGAACCGTCGGAGTCAGCCGAAGTTTGGCACAGATCTCGCCGATCGGGCGGCGCTCCTGCCAGTACAGGCGGTACAGAACATCCGGGTCCGGCTGAATCGGCGTTTCCCGCCTGGCGTATGACATTCGCTCGGACGGGCGAGAGGCAAGGGCTGCGCGAGACATCGTGTATCACCGGATTCGCATCAGAGCTTCACTGTTGCCATCCATCGTGTGCCAGTTCGCACCACACCGTTGTCCCACGATCGGATGATCAGGGTGGCGGTGTCCGTCGCCAAAGGGTGGACTCGGATGAATGAGCATCACTGACGCACGGGCGGGTGCAGCAGACGGCCGTCCCCTCAACAGCAGGCGCCTAGCCCAGCCTGCGAGGGGGCGGCGCGCCAGGCCACGGCCAGGCGACGCCACGCGCAGCGGGCGGAGGAGGCACGTGCCCAGCAGGACAACCAGTCCGACGCCGGCGGCCGGAAAGCGGACGGATCACACGTCCCAGGACGACCAGGTACCGACATCTCCGTCAGCGGCATCCGGCAATGCGAAGGCAGACATCCCAGTGGGCGACCCATGGACGATCTGACCAGTTCCGAGGAGCCCAGGACAGCGGAACGGAAACCCCCGAAGAGCCGGAAGAAAAGCACGTTCAGCAAGCTTGCCCTTTTCTATCGGCAGGTGATTGCCGAGCTTCGCAAGGTCGTGTGGCCCACCCGCAGCCAGCTCACCCAGTACACCATCGTAGTCGTTTCGTTCGTACTTGTCGTCATGATGTTTGTATATGGAATTGATACGGCTTTCTCGCACCTCGCCCTGCTGATCTTCGGGTAGGGATTTCTGCGCTGCCGACGCGTGCAGTCCCGCCCTCGGTCAGGGCACGGGAGGAGCCGAGCCTGCGGCTGCCGGTCCCTTGCTGTTCGAGTCTGCAGCGGTCTCCCTGCCACTTGGAACCGGAGGCGGCACCGGCAGGCTCCCGAGATCCGTGGGTGCGATCGGAGAGCTGCCCGTGACCGAGGGCAGAGGTGTGATCGTCGGGACGGGACCGGGGAGAACCACCTCATCCCCTGCGGTGAGGCCGCCGGTGATCTCGGTCAGGAAGTCACCGACCAGCCCGGTCTGGACATCGCCACGCTCAGAGGTTTGCGATCCACAGTTCTCGGAGTCCGGATCACAGCGGAGCAAGCTCACATAGGACCCGTTCCCATCATGCTTGACCGCGGAATTGGGGACCGCCAGTACTCGGCTGCGTTCGGCCAGCACCAGGGTGACCTGTGCGCGCATCCCCGGCAGAACACCGTCGGTGGAGACCGGCAGGCCGAGCAGCAGGTGGTAGGTGACGGGCGCGCCCGCATGCGTCACGGCACCTGGCGGCGCATACGCGGGTGGAGTTGTGCTTACGGCGCCCTGACGGGAGGTCGGCGGCGTGGTCACCCTGGTCTGACGCGTCCGTCCCGCGTCAGGCACGTTGACGACGGCACGCTGCCCGATGGTGACCCGGCGCAGCACCTCCACCGGAATCGTCGCATCGACCTGGAGAGTGTCAGGGCGAAGGACCATGGCTGGTGAGTGACACGAAGGCACCGCCCCAAGGGCAGTGGTCACGGCCTCGACGATGCCGTCAGCCGGTGCAATGATGCTGGAGCTGTCTGTGACCTGCTGGGCTGCGGCCATTCGGTGCTCCGCAGCGTCCACACGGTCTTCGTCCGCTGCGAGCTGCTCATTCGTCATGGTCGGACTCGCTGCCGCCGAAGCGGAGAGGGAAGGCGAGGGGGTCGGTAACGACGGGCCGGGGGCTGGATTCAGGGACGACGATGGTGCTGCGGACGGGGCAGTTGCAGCGGAGACACCGGGACTGGCGCTTGGGGACGCCAGCCGGGAGGCCACGGCTTGGTCTGCCTTCAGGATGGCCTGGTCCTGTGTCAGGGCAGCGCGTGCGGCTTCCAGTTCACGTTGGGCAGCGGTCGTATCGGCTGCGGCGATGACTTGACCAGACGTCACATGAACGCCCTGGCGGACGAGGTACCGGACCGGCCCGAGCAGCTTCTCCGGGTCGTTTCTGGTTGCGAGCACGCCACAGGCGTCGGGCGCGTGTGGCTCCGCCCGCGTCTGGGCAATCGCGGCACCGAAGTAGAGCTGATAGATCGCGGTCGGCTGAACCTCGCCGGTGACCTGCGCCGTCGAAACGACATCGGTCGGTTTGACCGTGAACGCCCAGCGCTTCTTGGGGAGATGGAGGAGTACTGCGACGAGGGCACCGGCAAGCAGCACGGCGGCCAGGAGCGCCCATCGGGCCCAGACCTTGCGCGACAGGTGCGAAACCCAGGCGGAACACTTCGCGGCCATCCTTGAGATACCGGCCGGCATGCGAAGCATTGCCACCAGGCCTCCTCTTCTTCCTTACTTCGCACGCGTTTCCGGCTGTGGTGATGTCAAGCGAAGCCGTGGGCAGCCGCGCACGGGGCGAATGTGTGTGGCCGCTGGACGGATCTGGATCTCGGTCGTTTATGTCCCCTTGAACGGTAGTGAGACGATCGGTTCATGATGGATGAGCGGAATAGGCTCGGCCGGCACAGTCGAAAAGCGTTACCGGCAGCGCAACGGCCGTGCGCCCAGTGGCAGGCCCGATCGGATCCCTGCCAGACGTAACGAACGGGACCGGTGGGGGGTCGCGCATCGTCACCCGCTCGGGCCCGTTACTCCCGCCCCTAAGGGTGAACTTCTCCCACTGAGACGGGCTGCCCAGCACAGTGAAGTTTCACGGATCGGCGTCCCCCGCCCAACTGGACACGCTCGCCCGACGGGTGTACGAGGTGGCCGGCCGGCACGTCGAGCTCTACCTCGAAGCTCTCGAACTCGCCGATCTCCTCCCGGTATTGAGCTCGCTTCCCGCGGTGAGCGTCGACCATCTCGGCCTCTCCGCAGCGGGACTACCGAGTCTGCTCCGCTTGGTCGGGTCCGGCGCCAAAGTGAAGGCCCGCGGGTTCGGGCGGGTATCCTTGGACATCGACCAGACTGTCCGGGCCATCGTCAGGACCAACCCCACCGCTCTGATGTTCGGCTCCGACCTGCCTTCTACTCGCGCCCCGCGCCCGTTCGAAGACGGCGAGGTGCAGCTTCTCGCCGAACTGGCGGGCGCGGCGAACGTGAACGCCGTACTCCACGACAACGCCGCCGCGTTCTACCGGATCGCCGAGCACCCGTTGCCCGGGCGCAGCTGACAACGCGCCGGCCTTTTGAAGCGGGAAACAAGAGACGACGCTGCCTCTGCCAGGCCGGTCTCAGCCTTTGCCAGGGGTGACGGCGGCCTTTCCCGGTACGCAAACCCCCGCGACAGCGGCGGCGATCAGATAGGCGAGAGCTCCGATGGCCATGCTGGATCGCAGCCCGGCCGAGTAGTCGGTTGCGGTGGCGAGGAGAGTACCGCCCAGTGCGACACCGGTGGCGCTGCCGATCTGGCGGGTGGTGTTGAACACGGCGGAGGCAGTACCCGCGTAGCCGGTGGGTGCTGCCGTCATCACGGTGCTGGTGGAACCGGTCAGAGCGAAGGAGGTTCCGAACCCGGCGGCCATCATCGGAGCGATCAGGAGGAGGTAGGCGGGGTCGGGTCCGGCGGCGGCCCAGCCCGCCAGGCCCGCAGCTGCCAGGAGCATGCCGCTGGTCACGAGCGGGCGGTGGCCGGTGCGGCGCGCCAGCCTGCCGGAGACGACGGAGGCAAACGTGGTCATCACTACGGCGGGCAACAGGGCCGCTCCGGTGGCCAGGGCGCTGTAGTGGCGCTGGTGCTGGAAGTAGAGGCTGGCGGTGAATACCATCCCGTAGAAGCCGAAGTTGAACAGCAAGCCGATGGTGGCTCCGCCGCTGAGTGCACGCGACCGCAGCAAACCCAGTGGAAGCACGGGTGTGCGTGCCAGGTGCTCGCGCACCGCGAACGCCACCACGGCGGTCACTGCTAGACCTGCGCAGGCGAGGACGAAGGGATCCGTCCAGCCGCGCCGGCCGGCCTCGTTGAGCGCCGCGGTCAACAGAGCCACTGCCGAAACCACTGCGGCCTGGGCCGGCCAGTCCATGGCCCGAGCAGAGTGCCGGGGTGAGGGCGCGACAGATCGCACTGTCAGCGCAAAGCAGGCCGCCCCCACGGGAATGTTGATCAGGAACACCCAGCGCCAGCCGACCGTGGTGACGAGGAGACCGCCGAGCAACGGGCCCGCGGACGCGGCGATGCCGGCCATCGAGCCCCAGAGACCGAAGGCGCGGGAGCGGGCATCCGGCGAAGGGTACGCCTGCTGGAGCAGTGCCAGGGAACCGGGCACGATCAGCGCCGCCCCGGCACCTTCCGCCAGCCGGGCGACGACCAGGAAGGACGGGCTCTGCGCAAGCGCGCAGGCGGCCGATGCGGCACCGAACACGGCCACGCCCCAGCAGAACACGCGCCGGTTGCCCAGGCGGTCACCCAACGCGCCCCCGGTAAGGAGCAGTCCGGCGAAGACCAGGGTGTAGCCGTCGGTGATCCATTGGATGGCGGTGAGGGAGGCCCCCAGGTCACGGCCGACGACAGGCACGGCGACGTTGATGATCGTAACGTCCAGGATCACCATGAAGTAGCCGAAACACACTGCGAGCAGAGGAGCCCATGCCCGCAGCCCGGGCCCGGGAGTTGCGGATGGCGCTCCGCCGTCGCCCTGATGCATGTCTGCCATGGCCCTCAGCCTCTGATGTCTGCGACAGCCGGAATCTGCGCACTTACCCCTGCGCAGCGATACCGTCCGGGCCTCGCCTTGATCCGCTCGGTCCACCGAGGATCGTACGGCCCGGAGGGAACGGGGAGGATCCTCGGACACGCCGCAGTCGGCTGCATCCACCCGTCGTCCTGCGTACTGCTGGAGCGTGCCGGGTTGTCAGTGACAAATACTGGAGGGCGCTACTGCTCCCGGAGCCGGTTGTGGCCCTGCTTCTGGAGGTCCCGTCGTCGTGCTCCCGCCTTCGCTCCGGGTGGCCCGAGCAGAGGCGGCTCGTCGGTAGCCTCGAGTGCGGTGTTCAGGACAGCGCGAGGTCCGGCTCCGAGGCTGGTTCGGGGGTGATGACCACCTCGTCCGGCCGGGGGCCGGGTGTCAGCAGGGCGAACGTGGCGTCCAGGCAGGCGGCGGTGCGGGCCGGGTCGGGGTCGGCCTTGCGCATGATCTGGAGTCCCTGGACCAAGGTCACCAGCAGATGGGCGGCCTCGGCGGGGGTGACGGGGGGCGACAGCTCGCCGCCGAGCCGGGCGCGGTCCAGCTGGGTGGCGAAGGTCTCCTCGGCCTTGCGCAGGCTGCGCCGTGCCAGCTCGGCGACCGCCTGGTCGTTGGGCAGCAGCTCCGCGATGCTGTTGACGCTGAAGCAGCCCGAGCCGCTGCAGAACGAGTCGGTCTGCAGCAGCCGGTCGAACAGCCGGCGCAGCTGCGGGAGGGCGGGGCTGCGGTCGTCGAAGGAGGACGCGAGGAGTTCCTCCTGGCGGCCGAGGTAGCGGCCGAGGGCCAGCAGGAACAGCCGGTGCTTGTCGCCGAACGCGGCGTAGATCGAGCCCCGGCCCAGCCCCAGCTCGTCCACCAGGTCGTTCATGGTGGTGGCCTCGTAGCCCTTGCGCCAGAACAGGAGCATCGCCCGGTCCAGGATCGCCTCTTCGTCGAACGTGCGCGGTCGTCCCATGGGTCCAACGCTACCCAATGCGGGGCGCGGAAGCAGCATGTATTTGACCTAACGTTCCAGAATTGCTAAGTTCTGGAACGAAAGGTCCAATACCCCAGCCGCCCGGACCGGTCCCGGTCCCGTCAGGAGCAGTCGTGAAGGTCGAGATCTACTCGGACGTCGTGTGCCCGTGGTGCTACATCGGCAAGCGCCGGTTCGAGAAGGCCCTGGCGGCGTTCCCCGGAGCGGCGGACGTCGAGGTCGTCTACCGCCCGTTCCAGCTCAACCCCGACGCCTCCGAGGCCGGCGAGCCGTCCGCCCAGGTCTACGAGCGCAAGTTCGGCCGCCCGGCGCAGAGCATCTTCGCCCCGCTGACCGAGGCGGCCGCCGCCGAAGGCATCACCTTCCGGATGGACGACGCGGTGGCCACCAACACCTTCACCGCGCACCGCCTCATCGGGTTCGCCGGACGCCACGGCCGGCGGGAGCAGAGCGCCGTGAAGGAAGGCCTGCTCGCCCACTACTTCACCGACGGCGGCCACCTCGGCGACCACGCGGCCCTCACCGACATCGCCGTCGCGGCCGGGCTGGACCGGGCCGAGGTCACGGCCTTCCTCGCCTCGCAGGACGGCGTCGAGGAGGTCCACGCCGAGCTCGCCGAGGCCGCCCGGCTGGGCATCACCTCGGTCCCGACCTTCGTCTTCGACGGGAAGACGGCCGTGTCCGGGGCCCAGAGCCCGGAACTGCTGCTCGAAGTCATGACCCGGATCGCCGCAGACACCGCGACCACCCCCGCCGACGCCTAGCCCCCACCCCACCGCATCCCTCCCCCTCCGATCCCCAGCCGCACACGCACACGCAAGGAACGCACCATGAAGGCAGTGACCATCCACACCTACGGCCCCGTCACCGACGTCGTGACGCTCGACGAGGTCCCCGCTCCTGCGGTCGGCCCCCGTGACGTCCTGATCGAGGCCCGGGCCGCCGGGGTCAACCCGATCGACCACCTGATCGTCAAGGGCTTCATGCAGCCCGAGGGCCTCTCCGAGCCCCGGGTGCTCGGCAACGAGGTCGCCGGGGTGGTGGCCGCGGTCGGCGACACGGTCACCGGTTTCGCGGTGGGCGACGAGGTCTTCGCACGGGTCGACCCGCGGGTCGGCGCGGCCTTCGCCGAGTACGTGGCCGTGGACGAGTCGCTGGTGGCGGCCAAGCCCGCCGCCATGTCCTTCGAGGAGGCCGCCTCGCTGCCGCTGGTCGCGCTGACGGCCTGGCAGGCCCTGACCGAGCAGAGCCGCCTGCTGGCCGGGCAGCGGGTGCTGATCCACGCCGGTGCGGGCGGGGTGGGGGCCGCAGCCGTCCAGATCGCCAAGCACCTCGGCGCCGAGGTGGTCACCACCGTCAGCCCGGACAGCATCGAGCTGGCCCGGTCGCTGGGCGCAGACCAGGTGATCGACTACCGCAACGAGAAGTTCGACGAGGTCGTCGAGCCGGTCGACGTGGTCCTCGACACCGTCGGCGGCGAGACCCAGGACCGGTCCTTCCCGCTGCTCAAGCCGGGCGGCACCCTGGTGTCGATCGTCTTCATCCAGGACGCCGAGGCCAAGAAGGCCCGCTGGGGCGTCGAGGCGAACGCCTTCTTCATGCGTCCGGACGGCGCCCAGCTCACCCGGATCGCCGAGCTGGTGACCTCCGGCGAACTGCGGCCCGTCGTCCGGACGGTCCTCCCGCTGGAGCGCGCCGCGGACGCGCTCGCCGAGGTGGAGCGCGGCCGGGCCCGGGGGCGGACGGTGCTCAGCATCTCCGCCTGAGCACCGTTCGGGCGCCGGTCGGCCCGGGAGGCGCACCCTGCCGGGCCCGGGTCGGCGGCGGGGCCAGACACAACGCCGCCCGCGGCGGACCGCCACGTTGCAGGCGGCCGTCCCGGTCTCCGGGGCTTCTGCGCCGGTGGCACCGCGACCGGGCCGACCGTGCTCCACCCGACCGGACGGATGATCCGCCCTGAAGTCGCAGCAGGTCAGAGGTGAGCGAACACGCTGGTGGGGACGGTCTGCTGGAACAGGTCACGTTCGAGGGCGAGGCCATCGTCCAGGGGAAGGGCGAGGCCGTCGAGCACGGCCCGCTTGGCGGCGAACAGGGCCGGGGCGGGGTTGCGGGTGAGCTGGGTGGCCCAATCCTCGGCAAGCTGGGCGAAGCCCTCGGTGGGCAGAACGACGTTGACGATGCCCAGGCGGTGGGCCTCGTCGGCACCGATCACGCGGCCGGTGAGGATCAGGTCCGCAGCCGGTCCCTTGCCGATCAGACGCGGCAGCCGCTGGGTTCCACCGCCGCCGGGAATGATGCCGAAGCGGATCTCGGGTTGGGAGAAATGGGAACGGGCCGAAGCGATCCGCAGCGTGGACGCCAGGGTGGTCTCCAGGCCACCGCCCCATGCTTGGCCGTCGATCGTTGCGATGACCGGCTGCGGAATCGACTCCAGCAGTCCAAGCGCACGTGGCCAGGCCTTCCCGTCCTCGGCACTCAGGGTGCCGGCCGCCGCCCGTCGCAGGATCTCCAGGTCCGCGTGCTTGATGAAGATGCCGTCGATCCCGCTCTTGAGCAGCACGACGCTGATGTCGTCCGTGCGCCGGGCGATCTCCTCCAGGAGGCCGGCCAGCTCGCTCAGGGAGTCCAGGTCCATCTGGTTGTCCGGCAGTCGGCTGAACGTCAATCCCGCGATCTTGTTGCGGGTCTCAACGGTCCAGTTACCCATGACCAGCACGCCTTTCCCTAGATTCGTTGCGGGAGGCGAAGGCGGTACCGCCGCATTCCGCCCGCACTGTCAGTCATCATGGTCCGAGGGCCTCCCCGGGGCCTTCCGCTCAGCGCGTTCGGCCTAACCGGGCGTTTCATCCCTGACTCCGAGGTTCATGCTCCGCGCCAGGTCGGGGTGCTCTCACCGGTGAGCCGACGGGTCATGAGGCCGATCATCGCGACGTGGATCATGGCTTCGGAGCGGGCCGGCAGCGCCTCGCAGTCGCGGGCGAGGCGCCTGTGGTGCATGAGCCGGCCGACGGTCCGCTCGACGACCCAGCGCCGGGGCTGGACGACGAAGCCCCTGGTGGTGGGATCGCGGCGGACAATTTCGACGTCGATGCCCACCGCGGCTCCGTGTTCGACTACGGCGTTCTTGTAGCCCAGGTCGGCCCAGGCCTTGCTGATCGCGGGGTGCTTGGCCGCGACCGCGGACAGCAGCTGCTGACCAGCGGTGCCGTCCTGCACGCTCGCGGCGGTGACCAGCACCACGAGCAGCAAGCCGATGGTGTCGGTGACGATGCTGCGTTTCCTGCCGACGATCCTCTTCCCGACGTCGACACCCTGCGTGGCGGCGGGAACGTTCGTGGAGGTCTTCACGCTCTGGGAGTCGATGATGCACGCCGTCGGCTCCGGATCGCGGCCTTCGGCGGCGCGGACCAGGCGTCGGAGAAGTCCGTTGAGCTGCTCGAACACTCCCTCCTTCTGCCAGCGGGCGAAGTAGGCGTAGACCGGCCGGACAGTTGGCGGGATTCCCCTATCGAACACCCTCTGACGACGCGCAGGACCGGGCCGCCGCCCTGGCCTCCGACTTCCGCGCCACCGAGTACACCTTCGCCCGGCCGGTCGGGGAGCAGACCGCACTGTGGCAGGCGATGCCACCCGGCTGCCGGACCCCGCGGGTGATGCTCGGCTACGCCCAGATCCTGCTCGCGCGGGACTTCGCGATGGCGATGCCCTGGTGCGGCTCTCAGCTCGGTGATGAGCGCGGAGCCCTGTTCGGCCTGCAGCTCGCCTCCGGCGGCGCCCGGCCCGTTCTGGTCGACCCGGCCCGCGGGCCGCGTACGGACGCGAGCGCGTCGATGGCGTTCCTGGGCGAGCTCGGCGCTGGCAAGTCCGTCGCGATGAAGGCCGCGGTGTTCAACGTGCTGGCCCGCGGCCGCCTGGCGGGCCGGCCAGGCTCGCGCGGGCGGGCGGGCGGTGATCGTGGACCGCACCAAGGACGAGGAGCGGGTGCGCTTCGCCCAAGCCTGCCCCGGCACCGCGCAGGTCATCCGCATCGGCCATGACAGCGAGGTCGGCCTCGATCCGCTGCGCCTGTTCGCGGACGTCAGCCCGAAGGTCGCGGCGCGGTTCTGCGAAAGCCTCCCGGTGGTCGACACTCGCCGCGCCGACGCCGTGGTCTTCGCTGTCAACGCCCTGCAGTTGCCGAAGAAGGCCGAGCTGGCCAGCGAGCGTCCCGGCGAGAGTGACGGTGTCCTGCGCGATCCGGTGCGCCGCCGCCGTGCCGGACGGACCGACCAGGGGCAGCCGCAAGGGCGGTGAGCACGGTCTCGGCGACCAGCCGCCATCGCCGGCCGGGTCGATGTTCGGGTTGGCGTCGACGTCGAAGGCCCTCGGCGACTTATCCCCCGGGAAGCCGGCGCAGGCCTTGCCGGCGAGGCAGGGACACGGCATGCAGGCACGATCGGTGTCTGGTGGGTGGGGGTGCTTCCTCCGGTGGCGGGGCTGTTCGGTGGAGGTGGGTGGGGGGTGGTTCGGGGTGTAGTGGTGCGGTGCGGCCCGGCGGTCCTACGTTTCCTCCTGCCAGGTCCGGCGGGGATGGGCGTGCCGGGACGCCTTCTGGCCTATCGCGTGTCGTTTGTTCGATGTCACAGCTGAGGAGTTCACGTCCGTGTCCACGCATCGTCTTCCCCGTTCCCGTTCCCGTCGCCGGCTGCTGGCGGTGGCCATCGCGTTCGCGTCACCGCTCGCCGTGGTCGCGTTCCCCGCCTCCGCATCGGCGGAGGACGATCCAGTGACGACGACCGCGGAAGCCCCACCGAAGGAGATCGTTCCTGCGGGCGGAACGAACCCTCAGCCGCCCGCCTCGCAGGAGATCCAACGCCCGGCCGCGCCCGCTGACGCCCTGACCGAGGACCTGGCAGCTGATCCGATCCCGGTCGGTGGCTACCCGGACTCGGTGGCCCTGCTGCCCGACGAGAGTCGTGCGTACGTCACCAGTGCCAACGCCGGGACGGTGTCGGTGATCGACACCGCCACCAACACCGTCGTCGGGCAGCCGATCAAGGTCGGCAGTACCCCGCTGTGGTCGGCCGCGAGCAAAGACGGGACCCGGGTGTATGTCGCCAACAACGGTGCCGGGACGGTGTCGGTGATCGACACCACCACCAACACCGTCGTCGGGCAGCCGATCAAGGTCGGCACGGACCCGCTCGGCATCACGCTTTCCACAGACGGCACCCGCGCCTACGTCACCAACAACGGCGCCGGAACGGTGTCGGTGATCGACACCACCACCAACACCGTCGTCGGGCAGCCGATCACGGTCGGCGCCGCACCCTCACTGCTGCAGAGCAGTCCGGACGGGACCCGGGTGTATGTCGCCAACAACGGTGCCGGGACGGTGTCGGTGATCGACACCACCACCAACACCGTCGTCGGGCAGCCGATCAAGGTCGGCAACCAGCCGATGGGTGTCACTGTTACCCCGGACGGGAAGCACGCCTACGTCGCCAACACCGCCGACAACACCGTCACCGTCATCGACACCACCACCAACCAGAGCGTCGGCGAACCGATCAAGGTCGGCAAGTCCCCCTTCGCGGTCACCCTCACGCCCTGGGCCGATCACCTCCTGGTCACCAACATCGACGACGACACCGTCACCGCCATCGACACCGCCACCAACCGCCCCACCGGCGACCCCATCCCCACCGGGGACGCCCCCTATGGCGCGGCCGTCACCTGGACCGGCAACCTCTACGTCGCCAACGCCGAGGCCAACACGGTCACCGCCACCCGCCTCCCCAGCTCCCTGCACCAGAGCCCCAAGGGCATCGCCGTCTCCCCTGACGGCACCCGCGCCTACACCACCAACCTGGCCGACAACACCCTCACCGTCGTCGACACCACCACCAACCAGAGCGTCGGCGAACCGATCAAGGTCGGCAGGAACCCCACCGCCGTCGCCGTCTCCCCTGACGGCACCCGCGCCTACACCACCAACCTGGCCGACAACACCCTCACCGTCGTCGACACCACCACCAACCGGAGCATCGGCGAACCCGTCCCCACCGGTGCGAAGCCCAGCGCGATCGCCGTCAGCGACGACGGCAAGCACGCCTACGTGGCCAACCGGGCGGACAACTCCGTCACGGTCATCGATACATCGGCCGAGGAGCCTGATGCGCGCCAGGTGATTTCCACGGGCCGGGCGCCCAGTGCGATCGCCGTCAGCAACGACGGCAAGCACGCCTACGTGGCCAACCAGGCCGGCGACTCCGTCACGGTCATCGAAACAGCCGATGGAAAGGTAGTCGGCGAGCCAATCCCCACAGGCACGAAGCCCAGTGCGATCGCCGTCAGCGACGACGGCAAGCACGCCTACGTCACAAACAGGTCGGACAATTCGATGACCATGATCGATGCCAGCACTCAAAAGGTCATCAAGGACAGCATCCCGACGGGGCCCTTGCCGCAAGGAGTGTCGATCACTCCGGACTCCTCGCGCGTTTACGTGGCGAACGGTGGTGACGGGTCCATCACCGTGGTCGACGCGACCTCCGGTGCCCCAACGGGAAATCCGATCAAGATTAAGGAAGAGGAAGAAGGAAAGGTCGCACGGCCTTTCGGAATTGCGATCGACGGCACTCGCAGCTACACCACCAGCGACCAGAAGCCCGGCGCATCGACCAGCTACTCGTCCCCCGAGCACCACCGAAAGGTCGTCCTGCATCTGGCAGGCCACTTCGCTACGGCTTCAGCCAACCAGCTCGGACCGCGGGGCATGCTGATCAGCCTTGACTCCTCCACTGCTGGCGATCGCTCTCGCTATTTCACCATCAATCGCACGGATGACGGCAAGTACTCGATTCTTCACAGCAGCGGTGGATACGTCACACTCGGAGACCGCGGAATGCTGGACGCATCCTCCCCTACCGTGGGCCCCTCCGAGAAGTTCGATTACATCGACCTCGGGGGTGGTAAATTCGCCCTGCGGGCGGCGGACGGGAGGCCTGTTTCCTACACCTCCTACCCTGACGGAGGCACCGTTCTGCAAACCGATATGGGTGACATCGGCAGCCGGCACGCCTTTAAGTTTTCCATCCAATAATTTCTGAGATTGCCCGGCGCCTTGGGGTGCGCATCGGGTTGTGACCACTCTGCGGGCTTCGCCTTCGCGGTCGTGCCTGATCCGATGGACCGCATTGTGTGACGTGCCTGCAACTGCCAGATGCCGAGTGGGAGTTCGGGAAGCGACAGCCGGAACGGGTGCCAACAGGGAGGTCCGGCACCATCGCGCTGCCATTCCAGCGACCGGGCCCCTGCCCAGGACCCCGCGGCAAGCGGGCACAAGCCGGTGCAAGCCGGTGCAAGAGGCCCGGTCACGCCCGTGGGCCGACAGCTGGACCGGGACAGGAGCAGGCACTACAGGGGATGGGTGACCAGATCGAACAACCTCAAGATGATCACCGGAGGTAAAACAACAAGCTAAGGACAGGCTGGTCCATACCAGGTGGTGCGGGACGGAGCCTCGGACGGCCCACCACGTCACCGCCGACCGGACCAGGACCCCGTTGGCACGGAGTCTCGGCTTATGGGTCTCCGGTCCGGTCCGACGTCGGCCCGCCATTCACGTCACTTCTTCAGGCGGGCAGCGGCCGGGAGCCCGATGAGGAGCAGGAGGCCGGCCGCCGAGGCGTAGGCAAGGTGGTAGCCGGACAGCGACAGGCTGCCGTGTGCCGCTTCACCGACGGCTTCGGCAATGCCCGCCAAGACGGTGGGGCCCACACCGCTGCCGATCTGCAGAGCGGTGATCGTGACCGCCGCAGCGGTACCGTGTGCCCGGTCCGGTACGTCACGCAAGCCGGTGGCGGTGATGGCCGGGAACGCCAGCCCCTGCCCGACACCGGTGACGACCAGGCCGGTCAGAACCACCCCCGCATAAGGAGTGTGGGTTCCGGCCGTGCACCAGATCAGCACGCCGCCGGCGGTGAGGCAGATGCCAGATGCCAGCAGTACGCGTAGTCGGCGGGCTTTCATCAGACGGCCGGAGATCACCGCGGTGGTGGTGACGGCCAGACTGACGGGAAGGATCGCAAGGCCCGATGAGGCCGGGGACAGGCCACGAACCTGCTGGAGGTAGAGCGGCAACAAGAACAGCGAGCCGGTGACGCAGAAGTAGAACGCACTCGCCACCACCGCCGCGATGCGTACTCCGCGCACGCGCAGCAGTCCACGGTCCAGCAGGACCGAATCCCCACCGCGGGCACGGCCTCGGTGCCACCACAGGCATCCGCAGGCCGCCGCGGCTATGACCAGGATGCCCGCGAGCGGGCCACCGCCGGGCCGGGAAGCCGTATCGGCGCCCAGGATGACCAAGGTGATCGCAGCCACCAATGCCACGGCTCCCACCAGGTCGAGGCGGCCCCGATGGTGATTCGGTGCACCAATCGGCAGCCACCGCACCGCAGCCGCGGCCGTGCACACCGCGACCAGGACCTGCAGCGCGAACACCCATCTCCAGCCGAGAGCACTCGTGACCACTCCCCCGAGCACCAGTCCCGCCCCGTAGCAGCCTGCCTGTGCGGCGGAGAACACCCCGAAGGCATGTGAACGCATCGGACCACTGGGATACACCGATGTCAGCAGGGCCGTGGCCGCCGGCATGGTGATTGCCGCTCCCGCGCCCTGCAGCACACGCCCTGCCACGACCATCCAGAACACCGGCGCCGTGAACGCGAGCGCGGCACCCGCCGCCACCGTGGCCAGGCCCCAGACGAGCACCCGGCGGCGGCGCAGCCGGTCCGCCATCGCCCCACCGCACAGCAGGAGACCCGCGAACGAGAGCGCGTAGCCGGTCACGGCCCAGGAAAGATTCTGTGCCGAGGTGCCGAAGTGCGCGCCGATCGAGGGCAGAGCACTGTTGAGCACGGCCACACCGCCGGCGTCCAGGCCCGCCGCCGCACTCAGCACGGCCAGCGGAACATACCGGGCGGATACCTGGCCACCGCTCGCCGGCCGACCCGGGCGGCCACGCCGGGCCGGCTCGCCGGACGCCGGTGAGGACGCATCGGCTGAGCGCGGTTCGCCGGGACCTGCGGCCATGCGCGACTTCCAGGGAGGCGACAGCATCGGAAGGCGGCCCGCCCGTCGCGGAACAACCCGCGGTGTGGGCACGCCGTATGGAGCCAGTCTAAAGCCGGATCGCTGACAGTGACGAGAGACCGTCCCGGGCAGGTACCGGGGATGGCCCGGCCAGGGGCCCCGGCCGGGGTAGCTCGCGGCGGCCAGCTGATTCCGGTCCGGCTCGGGGTAGGAGTGTGCTCATGTGCAGGTAGCCCTCAGGCTCGGAGGAGGATGCGGCTGCGGAGGGGGTCGAGCCCGGCCCGGCCGTAGCCGGCGCGTTTGAGGAGCTTGACCCTGGTCACCTGGCCTTCGACCTGACCAGAGCTCCAGGTGCTCGACAGGCCGGCGACGACTGCGTCCCGATCGTGGAGAAGGCCGTCGGCGAACTGTCGCAGGGCAGGCAGATCCGGTCCCGGCAGATGATCTGCACCTTGGGGTGGTCGGCAAGCCAGCGGGCCACCGGTGCGGCCTCGCGGCCGGGCAGCACGTCGATCGGTCGGCGGGCCTCAAGGTCGACCAGCAGCGTGGCATAGGTGTGGCCTTTGAGCAGGGCGAAGTCGTCGATGCCCAAGACCCGGACGGGCCCTGGTTCGGCCAGCTTGGTGGTTCGCAGCAGCCGCAGCAGGGTGTCCTTCGCCGCGGTCATGCCCAGCCTTCGACGAGTACGCAGCATGACCACGCCCGCGTCCCGGTGCACCGACTCGACCACCACGCCCGCCAGATGCGGGAGAACCTCCCGCAAACCCCCTGAACCGCACACCCATCCGAAACGATCGAACGGCTACAACGTCACAAGATCAGCGACAGAGCCCGTTCGTCTGTACTCGGCTGAGCACTTGAGTACGCGGACACTCACCGGCGGACCGGGGCAGGACCGGCAGCAAGCACCACGTCATCCTCGACGCCAACGGCATCCCTCTGGCCGCCACTGTGACCGGCGGCAACCGCAACGACGTTACTCAGCTCCTGCCCCTGATCCACGCCGTGCCGCCGATCCGCGGTAAGCACGGACGCCCTCGTCGGCGCCCCGACACGCTCTATGCCGACCTCGGCTACGACCACAACATCTACCGCCGCCAGGTCCACGAACTGGGCATACGCCCGCTCATCGCCCGACGCGGAACCGGACACGGCAGCGGCCTGGGCAAGAACCCTGGGTCATGGAAGCCGCCTTCGCACTCCTGCACTGGTTCCCCGCCGGTCTGGTGGATGCGATCGGCGCGCCACTTTGCCCGGGGCGTCCTGGCAGCGGGAAGTGATGGATTGTCGGCACCTCGCGCGGCGCTCGGCCTGGAGCCGGTTCCGGCGATTGTCGAGGGGGGCAGTCGAAGGTGAGGCGCCTGGCCGGCCGTCGCGCTGGCCGGCGTCGACCTCGGCCTGCCGGACCCCGGCCCGCCCCGCGGTCTCGGTCGGGTCGAAGTCTTTCGCGACCTGACCGAGCGAGCGGCCACCGCGCCGGCACAGCTCGACGATTTTGGCCTTGAACTCCGGCGTGAACGAGCGGCGAGGGTGTGGCTTCTTCCTCCCCATGCTCTCCATGTGGCCGTCATCCCTACCAGGGCCGAAGCAAGCTCCTGATCAGGAGTGTCCGACGAAAGAATCAAGCCCAGCCTCCTCCGAGGGCCGTTTGTAGGTTTGTTCGGGGGATGGGTGGGGTGGGTGGGTGCTGTGAAGCTGGCCGTGCAAGGGCCGCCTGGAAGCAGCTGCTTCTTGACTGTTTGCCGTGTCGCTTATTGATCTTGGAGTTTTGTATGTCTGTGCGTGTGTCGGGTGTGGTGGGTTCGCGTCGTCTGGTGGTGGCGGGGGTGTCGGTGGTGGTGGGGGTGTTGGCGGCGCCGGTGGTGTTGGCGTTGCCGGCTGCTGCGGCGTCGTCCTCGTCGTCGGGGGTGTTCGCGTCGGCGGGGG
>NZ_JBEZIR010000111.1:0-30215 GCF_040651175.1 Kitasatospora sp. NPDC048540 | reverse complement strand
TTGCGGCGGGCGGTCCGGTTCGGGCGGGCGGGCGGGCCGGCTGTCTAGCCCCGGGTCAGCTTCTTGTAGGTGGCCCGGTGCGGACGGGCGGCGTCGGCGCCCAGCCGCTCGATCTTGTTCTTCTCGTAGGACTCGAAGTTGCCCTCGAACCAGAACCACTTGCTCTCGCCCTCGTAGGCGAGGATGTGGGTGGCCACCCGGTCCAGGAACCAGCGGTCGTGGGAGATGACCACGGCGCAGCCCGGGAACTCCAGCAGCGCATTCTCCAGCGAGGAGAGCGTCTCGACGTCGAGGTCGTTGGTGGGCTCGTCGAGGAGCAGCAGGTTGCCGCCCTGCTTGAGGGTGAGCGCCAGGTTCAGGCGGTTGCGCTCACCACCGGAGAGCACCCCGGCCGGCTTCTGCTGGTCCGGGCCCTTGAAGCCGAACGCCGAGACGTAGGCGCGGGACGGCATCTCGACCTGGCCGACGTTGATCCAGTCGAGGCCGTCGGAGACGACCTCCCACAGGGTCTTCTTCGGGTCGATGTTGGCGCGGCTCTGGTCGACGTAGCTGATCTTGACGGTCTCGCCGACCTTGACCGTGCCGCCGTCCGGGGTCTCCAGGTCCTGGAGCATCTTGAACAGCGTGGTCTTGCCGGCACCGTTCGGGCCGATCACGCCGACGATGCCGTTGCGCGGGAGGGTGAAGCTCAGGTCGTCGATCAGGAGCTTCTCGCCGAAGCCCTTGGAGAGGTTGTTGACCTCGATGACGATGCTGCCCAGACGCGGGCCCGGCGGGATCTGGATCTCCTCGAAGTCCAGCTTCCGCATCTTGTCGGCCTCGGCCGCCATCTCCTCGTACCGGGCGAGCCGGGCCTTGGACTTGGCCTGCCGGCCCTTGGCGTTGGAGCGGACCCACTCGAGCTCGTCCTTGAGCCGCTTGGCGCGCTTGGCGTCCTTCTGGCCCTCGACCTTGAGACGGGACTGCTTGGTCTCGAGGTACGTGGAGTAGTTGCCCTCGTACGGGTAGGCGCGGCCGCGGTCGAGCTCCAGGATCCACTCGGCGACGTTGTCCAGGAAGTACCGGTCGTGGGTGACGGCGACGACGGTGCCCGCGTACTTCTCCAGGTGCTGCTCCAGCCAGTTCACCGACTCGGCGTCGAGGTGGTTGGTGGGCTCGTCGAGCAGCAGCAGGTCCGGGGCCTCGAGCAGCAGCTTGCACAGCGCCACCCGGCGGCGCTCGCCACCGGAGAGCTTGGTGACCGGCCAGTCGCCGGGCGGGCACCCCAGCGCGTCCATGGCCTGCTCGAGCTGTGCGTCGAGGTCCCAGGCGTTGGCGTGGTCCAGGTCCTCCTGGAGCCGGCCCATCTCCTCGAGCAGTTCGTCCGAGTAGTCGGTCGCCATCAGCTCGGCGATCTCGTTGAACCGGTTGAGCTTGCCCTTGATCTCCTTGACGCCGTCCTCGACGTTCTCCAGGACGGTCTTGGACTCGTCGAGCGGGGGCTCCTGCTGGAGCATGCCGACGGTGAAGCCCGGCGAGAGGAAGGCATCGCCGTTGGACGGCTGGTCCAGGCCCGCCATCATCCGCAGCACGGTCGACTTACCGGCGCCGTTGGGGCCGACGACGCCGATCTTCGCCCCGGGGAGGAAGCTGAGCGTCACGTCGTCAAGGATGACCTTGTCGCCGTGTGCCTTGCGCACCTTGCGCATGGTGTAGATGTATTCCGCCACGTGAGATCGCTCCGGCGTCGTCGTGAGTAATCGGCTTGCAGCCTTCCATTGTGCCGCACCGGGCGGGGCCGCACTGACGGCCGGGCCCCGGCGGGCGGCCCCGGCGACGCGACCCGACCGGGCGCGGGCGCCCCGGAAGTACGCGTGAACTCCGCGGGAACTCTCCCCGTGCTTCCCCGAACCCGGTACTCCTCCAGCACTCCCCCGGAACTCCCCCGGACGAAGGTCGGCGCAGCGCGGCTGCGGGCGGGGCGAGCGCCGGGCAGGGCGGGGCGGGCGACGGGCCTGTCAGGGGCTGACGGGACCTGGAAGGGGCCGTAGCGGCCACCGGGACCGCGCGCCGGGCTCCGGACAGGTGGCGCGGCGGCGCCCGCCGGGAGTCCCGCCGAGACCCCCGCCGCGGGGCGCACCGGGCGCGGGCCCGGCGGGACCGGCGGGACCGGTTCGGCCGGGCTGCGGGACCAACGGCGGACGGCGGACGGCGGACGGCGGACGGTCCCGCCCCCCGCTCAGCGCGGGCGACGGGACCGTCCTGGTTGCTCGGACCTCAGTGCTCAGGGGCGTGGGCCCCGGAGGTGGGGTCAGGCAGCGTTGCGGCTGTGGCGGCCGCGGCGGCGCAGGGCGAACACCGCACCGGCGCCGGCGACGACCAGGGCGCCGGCCACGCCGGCCAGGATCCCGGTGCCGCTACCGCCACCGGTGGAGGCCAGGTTCGGGCCGCCGGTGGTGGCGTTGCCGGCCGGGGTGGACGGCGAGGCCGACGGGGTCTGGCCGCCGGTGCCGCCACCGGTGGTGCTGGAGACCTTGCAGTCGAGGACGCCGGTGAACTCCTTGGTGAAGTTCGGGCCGGTCACCTTGATGCTGTAGGACGCGTCCTCGGCGACCGGGACCAGGACGGTCTCGGTCTTGCCGGCCTCGACCTTGACGGTCTTGCCGGGCGCGACGGTCACGTCGGCGGACTCGTCACCGCCGTTGGTGACGGTGACCTGGACGCCGTTCTTGGCGCAGTCGATCTTCGCGGAGGCCGACAGCTGCGGGCCCTTCGCCTGGGTCCAGGTGGCCTGGGCGGACTTGGCCACCGTGACCTCCTCGGAACCCGCGAGGATCATGCTCTGGCTGTGCTTCTCCGGGGTGTAGCCCACGCTCAGGAAGACCCGGCCGGTCTGCACGACGGTGGTCGCGGTGGCGTTCACCTTCGCGGAACCGGCCGCGGTGCCCGCCGGGACGTCCAGGAAGAGCTGGGTGTCCTTGGCGATCGGGCCGTTGAGGGTGGTGACGGCCTTGCCGTCCTTGTCGAGCAGCTTGACCTTGCCGCCGGAGGCGTCGTCGGAGAGCGAGAGCTTGACCGACTCGGCGCTGCTGTTCAGCGTGAACGGGCCGAGCTTGGTGCCCGACTTGCCGTTCACCGACGCGGGGTCGAGGTCCAGCGACGGCTTGGGCTCGGGCATGCCGGTGTTGGCGGAACCCGCGAGGTACTCGGTGAGCTGCTTGGCCTCCGGGTCCAGCGGGGTGGCCGAGGTCTTGTTGTCGGAGAAGCGCCAGATCGCCGCCTGGGTACCGGCAGCGGCGTCCTCCTTCTCGAGGTCACCGGTGATGCCGGCGGCCTTCTTGATCGCGTCGATGTCGAGCTTCGGGTAGGAGTGCTCGAGGATCCAGCGGATCTTGCCCGCCGCCTCGGCCTTGCCCGGGGCGCCCAGCGAGCTGGAGGACCAGTCCGACTCCTGGTACTTGATGTTGCCCTTGATGTCGACACCGTGGTCGACGTCGATGCAGTAGGTCTGGATCTTCTTGCCGTCGGCCGTGAGCAGTGTGAAGAGGCCACCGTCGATCTTGTGGTTGGCGTCGACCTGCACGGGACCGCTCAGCATGGTCGGCTGGATCGTTGCGGTGATCCCCGAACCCGACTCTCCGTCGGCAACCGGTGCCGCGCCTGCTGCGAAGGCGCTTCCGGCCACGGCCAGGCTCGATGCGAGCATGACAGTCGCCATACGGGAGAGAGCCCGCCCCTGCTTGTGGAACATGTGTTGATCCCTTCGGGCCTGACCGCCCTGCTGGCCGGTCGCCCCTGCAATGCGGCGCCCCCTGTGACGCCACAGCACCTGTGTGGACCAGACGCATCCTATTGACCGGCCGGGTCGTTCAAACCCGTGTAGCAAACCAGGACAGTTCCGTAGCTATATCGTTATCAAACAGCTGATCATCGGCAGTTGTTGACGCTTCGACAGAATGTCACGGCGATTCCGGGGGTAGCCGAACTCTGCACTCGACACCCCCCGAAGTGCCGGGATATCGATCAGTTTTGAACCTTAGTCGACAAGTACCCCCCTCGCCGACACAACTCCACCACCGGCCTCACCCGCCACCTCCACCCCCGGCCAACTCCCCTACCGAACCGCCCACATCGCCCACACGGGGCACTTCGGCCGTAGCGGACACATCGCCCGGATCGGCACCTCCGCGCGCCCGCACCGCCTCGACGATCCAGCCGGGCACCGCCTCCTCCAGCGACGCCACGGCGGGCGGGAGTTCGGGCCGTCCGCCGCGGGCCGGCAGGCCCGACGGCCCCGCCACCAGCTCCGGCCTGGCCTGCACCGCCCGCCGGAACGCCGAGGTGCCGCGGGACAGGTCGTGGCCGACCACCCGGGCGTCGATCTCGACCACGGCACGCCGACGCTCCTCGTCCTCCCACTCCCTGACCCGCAGCCGGCCACTCACCACGACCGGATCGCCCTTGCTCACCGAGCTGACCAGGTTGGTGGCCAGCCAGCGCCAGGCGACCACCGTCACCCAGCTGGTGTCGCCGTCCACCCAGTCGCCGCTGCCGCGGTCGAAGCGGCGCTCGGTGGCCGCCATCCGGAAGTTGGCGACGGGCACACCGGCGGCCGTCTGCGCATAGCTGACCACCGAGGCAACGTTGCCGACCATGGTCACCAGGGTCTCGTTCATGATCTCGTCCTCCCGCTCTCCGGCCCGGTCGTCCGCCGGCCCGCTCGTCCTCCATATGGCAGCCCCACCCGCTGACGGCCATTCAGCAACCCACGGACCGTCGGCCCGGGACGCCTCCCGGGACACCGCCCGCCCACCGCGGCCGAGCGGATCCACCGGACGGCCGGGCCCGTACGGAATCCCCCGCGAGCATTCCCGGGACAATCCGCCGTGGATGAGAGTGCAATCCGCGGCGACCTTGCGCCAGGAGCATCCGAATTCCCGTGGAAAACTCCCGGCTGTGGATAACCCGAATACCTCGACCGAGTGAATTCCCCCCTGAATTCAATTGACTCGGGAACTCTCGGTCCACGCGGACATGACAACGAATCACGCAAACCGCACATCCCGCCAGGACCCGAACGAGTGGCCGGGCAGACGTCCAGGGCATGTCATCCGACCGAAGTAACCCAAATCCGGCCCCCACCCGACATGACCGCCGGGTATTCTCCGCACCGAATCCATAACGGGTGGGGAGGCAGCCCCGTAACGACTGCACAACGTCCGGCTCCAGGGCCCCCCAGGGCGCTGCACGTCCGGCTGCTACCTGCGATTATCGGACGGCTCCACCAAGGCCGACACACCCGACCCGACACCTGAACGCCCGGTGGAGGATCCCGACACCCGTATCCTGTCCCGGAACATCCAGCCCCCGGCCAGGGGTCGGGTGACGCCCGCCCGCCGGGCACCCGAGAGACCTGCTCGCGGCCGCCACAATGCGTCCTCGGTCCCTCACTCAGCGCAGTCGACGGCCGGTTTTCCCGGCCCGTCACCCCGCCCGGCCCCCATAGCTCAGCGGATAGAGCACCCGCCTTCTAAGCGGTAGGTCGCAGGTTCGAATCCTGCTGGGGGCACCTCGCCTGCACGGAACCGCCCGAATCGCCCGGCGCTATCGCACGCCGCCGCTATCGCGCACACCGGCCGGGCCCGCCGGGCCGTCGGCCGCGCGGGTCGCACCCGGCCGGGCCGGCGCCGCCGCGAGGCCGTCCAGATAGAGGTCCACCAGCTCGATCTGCCGCTGCGCCGGGTACTCCTGCGGCGCGAACAGCACCTGCACCACCAGCCCCAGGACGAAGCTCTGCGCGGCCGCCGCCACTTCCTGCGGGGCCCGCCCCGGCGGCAGTTCACCGAGCCGCCGGGCCTCCGCGACGTGCTCCGCCATCACCCGCCGGGCCCGCCGGTAGCGCTCCGCGTGCTCGGCCGCCAGCTCGGGGTCGGACAGCGCCACGTCCCAGGAGCCGACCCAGATCCGGTTGTCCGCCGCACTCTGCGCGGAGAGCGGGAGGATGTCGAGCAGGACGGCCCGCAGCATCGCCAGTCCCGCGCCGGCCCGTTCGGCGGCCGGCCGCGGCCGCTCGGCGGAGCGGCGGTCCAGCACCTCCAGCGCGTGCCGCACCAGGGCCCGCTTGTTGGGGAAGTAGTGGGTAAGCAGGCCGGTCGAGGCCCCCATCTCGGCGGCCACTGCCCGCAGGGTCAGAGCGCCGAAGCCGCCCTCGGCCAGCACCCGCCATACCGCCTCCGAGACGTCGGCCCGGCGGGCTTCGTGGTCTCCACGCGCTGGCGTCATGCCGGACATGCTACCTACCAAACGTTTGTTATGTACGCTGGCACCGCTCTCGATCCCCCTGTCCGGCCGGAGGCCGCCGTGTACGCCGTACCGCTCACCGAGGACGCCGAGCTCCGCCCGCTGGAGCCCTGGCAGGCCGCCGAGTTCCTCGACCACATCGACCGGGCCCGCGTCATCGTGGACCCCTGGATCCCCTGGGCCTCCCGTTCGACCGACCTCGACTCGGCCCGTGCCACCCTCCAGTCCTACGCGGACCGGCAGGCATCCGACAGCGGCCGGATCCACGGCATCTGGCTGGCCGGGACGCTGGTCGGCGGCGTGATGTTCCCGCGCTTCGACGCCACCACCGGCAACTGCGAGATCGGGGTCTGGGCCGAACCGGCCGGCCAGGGCCGCGGCCTGATCGGCGCGGCCGTCCGGCACCTGATCGACTACGCGCTGGTCGAGCGCGGCATGCACCGGGTCGAGTGGTGGGCCGCCAGCGGCAACACCCGCAGCCGGGCGGTGGCCGAGCGGATGGGGATGCGACTCGAGGGCGTGCTGCGGGAGTACTCGCTGCACAACGGCGTCCGCCAGGACTACGAGATCTGGTCGCTGCTGGCCCACGAGTGGCGCCGGCCCGCCGAGGACGCCGGCTCCCCCGACCCGACCGGCTGAGACCGGCACCCGCCACCCGCCACCCGCCACCCGCCACCCGTCGGCAGTCTGCAGTCGCCCGGCGGTTGGCAGTCGCCCGGCAGTCGGCGGTTGGCGCAGATCACAGGGATCGCCGTGGTTCGGGGCGATCCCGCTGTGCGAGGGTGATCCGCGGGTGGCGGGTGGCCCGCGCCCCAGCGAGCGCCGTGGAGGCAGTGATGGTCGAGCCGGTCGACACCGGAGTGGACGGCCTGCGCGCCGAGGTGGACGGCGCCGTCGCCACCCTGGTGCTGGACCGTCCGGAGCGCCGCAACGCCGTCACGCTGGCGATGTGGCGGGCGATTCCGCAGGTTCTGGACCGGCTGGCCGCTTACCCGGGGGTCCGCGCGCTGCTGCTCACCGGCGCGGCCGGGACCTTCTCGGCCGGTGCCGACATCACCGAACTCGCCTCGGTGTACGGGGATCCGGACCGGGCCGACGCCTACCACGCCGACAACGTCGCGGCCGAGGACGCGCTGGCGGCCTTCCCGCACCCCACCATCGCGGTGGTGCACGGTGCCTGCGTGGGCGGCGGCTGCCAGCTGGCGGTCGCCTGCGATCTGCGGCTGGCGGCCGAGGACGCCCGGTTCGGCATCACCCCGGCCAAGCTGGGCGTGGTCTACCCGGCCGGGCCGACCGTCCGGCTGGCCCGACTGGTCGGGCCGGCCCGCGCCAAGTACCTGCTGTTCTCCGGGGAGTTGGTGCCGGCCGCGCGGGCGGAGCGGTACGGGCTGGTCGAGGAGGTCCATCCGGCCGCCGAACTGGATTCCCGCGCAAGGGAGTTCGCCGCTCTGCTGAGCCGTCGCTCGCCGCAGACGATCGGCGCGGTGAAGGCCGCGCTGGCCGGCCCGGCGGAGCTCGCCGGGGAGGCGGTGGCACCGTGGGAGCGCAAGTCCCGGCTGGCGCCGGACGTCCGGGAGGGGCTGGCCGCTTTCCTGGAACGGCGTGCGCCACAATTCTGAGCGGCAACTCCCGCCTCACAGAACGGCTCCCGATGGACACCGCGACCCAGACCGGCACCGGCACCCCGTGCGAGGTTCCCGAGGAGGCTCCCGCGGTCTCCGGGGCGCAGCGCTGGGCCCGGCGGATCACCGACGGCGTGGAGCCGAAGAACGTCATCATCGCGGTGCTGCCGCTGATCGGGGTGGTCCGGTACGGCCTGGCCGGTCTCGGCTGGGCGGCCTTCGCGGCGCTGTTCGCCGCCGTGCTGCCCACCTGGTTCATCCGGCGCGGGATGCGCGCCGGCCGGATCGAGGACCGGCACGTCGGGCGGCGGCAACGCCGGCTGGTGGTGCTGCCGTTCGTGATGCTGTCGGTGCTCACCAGCCTGGTGACGATGGTCCTGGTGGACGCACCGTCCGATCTGACGGCGATGGTGCTGGCGATGTTCGCCTCGCTGGTGCCGCTGCTGGCGGTCACCGTGTGGTGGAAGATCTCGGTGCACACGGCGGTCACCAGCGGCGCGGTCATCTGCGTGGCGCTGGCGCTCGGCCCCTGGTGGCTGCTGGCGTACCCGCTGGTCGGGGCGGTCGGGTGGTCCCGGGTGGTACTGCGGGACCACACCCTCGCACAGACCCTGGCGGGCACGGTGGTCGGGGGGCTGACGGCCGGCCTCACCTTCTGGGCCGCCCGCTGACCGGCCCTCCGGCCGCCCGCCCACCCGACCACCGACCGTACGGCGGCCGACGAGCCGACCACCGACCGTACGGCGGCCACCGGCCGCCCGGCGGCCCACCAACCGCCGGGCGGCCGACCGGTCGTACGGCCGCGGCGCAGCACGGCGCCGCGGCGGTACGGCCGCCCCGGCGGGCCGTCAGCGGATCGGCTGCCCGGAGATCGCGCGGGCGATGACCAGCCGCTGGATCTCGCTGGTCCCCTCGAAGACGGTGTAGATCGCACTGTCGCGGTGCATCCGCTCGACCGGGTACTCCCGGGTGAAGCCGTTCCCGCCGAGGATCTGCATCGCCTGCGTGGTCACCCACTTCGCGGTCTCGCCGGCGTAGAGCTTGGACATCGAGCCCTCGGCGGCGGTGAACGGCTGGTTGTTGACCGCCATCCAGGAGGCCCGCCAGACCAACAGCCGGGCGGCGTCGATCCGGGTGCGCATGTCGGCGAGCTGGAAGGCGACGCCCTGGTTGTCGATGATCGGCCGGCCGAACTGGACCCGGGTGCCCGCGTAGTCGAGCGCCACCTCGTAGGCGGCCCGGGCGATGCCGATGGCCTGCGCGCCGACGGCCGGCCGGGAGGCCTCGAAGGTGGCCATCGCCGCGTTCTTCCCGGCCGCGCCGGTCCCGCGCGCCGAGGCCGCGCCGGCGGCCCGTTCGCGCGCCCGGGCGAGGCGCTCGTCGAGCTTCTCCTTGCCGCCGAGCAGGCAGTGTCCGGGAATCCTGACGTCGTCGAGGACGACCTCGGCGGTGTGCGAGGCGCGGATGCCGTGCTTCTTGAACTTCTGGCCCTGGGAGAGTCCGGAGGTGCCGGGCGGGACGATGAACGAGGCCTGGCCGCGTGCGCCGAGGGCCGGGTCGACGGTCGCGACGATGACGTGCACGTCGGCGATGCCGCCGTTGGTGGCCCAGGTCTTGGTGCCGGTCAGCACCCACTCGTCGGTGGCCTCCTGGTACACGGCGCGGGTGCGCAGCGCGGAGACGTCGGAGCCGGCGTCCGGCTCGGAGGAGCAGAAGGCGGCCAGTTTGACGTCGTCGGGGGTGCCGAACATCTGCGGGGCCCAGGTGCCGATCTGCTCGTCGGTGCCGTTGGCGAGCACGGCGACGGCGGCGAGGGTGGTGCCGACGATGGCGAGGCCGAGGCCGGCGTCGCCCCAGAACAGTTCCTCCATCGCGATCGGGATGCCGACGCCGGACGGGTCGAAGTACTGCTGGGCGTAGAAGTCCAGCGAGTAGATGCCGATCTTGGCGGCCTCCTGGATGATCGGCCAGGGGGTCTCCTCGCGCTCGTCCCACTCGGCTGCGGCGGGCCGCATCACGTCGGCGGCGAAGCCGTGCAGCCAGTCCCGGACGGCCAGCTGGTCCGGGCCCGGGTCGAGGGAGAAGGTGCTCATGGTGCCTCCGGTCAACGGGTTCGCGCACGGTGTGGTCAGCGGTGCGGCGGCGAGGGTCGGGGTAGGGGTGCGGGGCCGGGCCGTGGTCCGGCCGGGTTCCTGGGCCCGGCGTCGGCAGGGCGCCGTCCGGGCCCACGCCACCGGCGTGTTACCCGGGGTAACATAGCGGGAGTCTGCTACTGATTGGTAACGCCTGTCAACGCCCGTGGACGCCGTCCGGCGCCCGCCCCGCCCCCTTCGACCGCAGGAGTCAGCGCGTGCCGACGCCCCCCGCCCAGCCCGCCGGAGAGCTCCGCCGCGAGCAGTTGCTCAACGCGGCCGACCGGGTCGTCCAGCGCGAGGGCCCCGGCGCGAGCATGAACGCGATCGCGGCCGAGGCGGGCATCACCAAGCCGATCCTGTACCGGCACTTCGGCGACCGGAACGGCCTGATCACCGCGTTGACCGAGCGTCACACCAGCGGTCTGCTGGCCGCGGTGCGCGCCGCGCTGAACGAGCCGCTGGAGCGCAGGGACCGGGTGGAGCACGTGCTCGACACCTATCTGGCCGCGATCGAGTCCCGCCCGCAGGTCTACCGGCTGCTGACCCACCCGGAGGCCGGCGACCCCACCGGCGCGGGCCAGGCGCTGGCGCCCGCCCTGCGGCAGATCGCCGAGGAGATCACCCGGGCCGTGCAGACCCAGGTCGACCTCGGCGCCGACGGCCCGCTGCTCTCCGAGGTCTGGGGCCGGGCCGTCACCGGGATGGTGCTGGCGGCGGGCGACTGGTGGCTGGAGCAGCGGCCCTGCCCCCGGGCCCGGATGGTGCGGGCCCTGGCCGACCTGCTGTGGGGCCGGCTCGCGGCGGCCGCCGACCTGCCGCTGCAGGCCGTCCTCACGCCGCCGCAGCCCGAGGCGGCGGCCGCACCGGAGGAGTGACCCGCCCGCCACCAGCGGAGATCAACTGAACATGAGTCATGCTCACCTCTTGTGCGGGGCGGGGCGGTGGGGCAGGATCGGCGCGCACCGCCACCATCCCTGCGCCCCCGCCCGAGGTGACCCGTGCGCGTCCGCCGTCTCGCCGCCGCCCTGTCGCTGGCCGTCGCGGCCCTGCTGACCACGACGGCCACCACCGCCACCGCCGCCGCGGGGAGCCCGGCCGCCGACCGGTGGCCGGAGCCGGCCGGCGTCCGCGCCGCGTTCCCCACCGGGACCGTCACCGACCCCGGCGGCCGCACGCTGTTCACCGACGACCGCGGCCGGGTCCTCCAGCTTCGCGGCTTCAACATCGACAAGTACGGCGAGACCACCGAGGACGACCTGCGCTCGATCGCCGCGCACGGCTTCACCCTGGTCCGGGTGGCGGTCTCCTGGACCAGGCTGGAACCGGAACGGGGCCGCTACGACCGGGCCGAGCTGGCGAAACTGCACCGGCTGCTCGACCGGGCCGAGCGCTACGGGCTGCTGGCCGTCGTCGACTTCCACCAGGACGTCTACGGGCCGAAGTTCGGCGGCGGCGACCGCGGCGTCCCGCTCTGGGCCACCCGGGACGACGGACTGCCGTTCGTCGAGGACCCGGACGACTGGTTCGCCGGCTACTTCCAGCCCGCCGTGCAGACCGCCTTCCGGCACCTGTACGACGACGCCGACCTGCGCCGGCTGCAGGGCGAGTTCTACACCCGGATCGCCACCGAACTGCGGGGCCACCGCTCACTGCTGGGGTACGACCTGTTCAACGAGCCGTTCGGGCCCGTCGACGGCGACCCCAGCGACCCGGCCGTGCTGGCGGCCTCCGCCGCCGAGCTGGAGCAGGGCCGGCTGCCCGCGATGTACCAGCGGCTGATCGCCGCGATCCGCCGGGCGGACACCCGCTCGTGGCTGTTCGTGGAGCCGACGGTGCTGGTCGGCCAGGGTGTGCCGACCCGGCTGCCGGCCCTCGCGGACCCGCGTCCGGGCCCGGACCGGCTGGGCTACGCACCGCACTTCTACGACACCGCGGTCGAGGGCGGCCACGACTGGGACCCGGCCGGCGGCTTCATCGAGAACTACACCGCCGCGATCACCGGCTATCCGGCGGCCCACCGGCTGCCCGTGCTGGTCGGCGAGTGGGGCCCGCCGAACGCCCGGACGCCGGGCAACGCCGAGCTGGTGCGCCGTCAGGTCGCCGCGATGTCCGGCTTCGCCGCGGGCTGGACGATGTGGTACTGGTGCCGGGGTTCGGGCGGGTACTGCGTCCTGGGGCCGGACGGGCGCCCGGCACCCGGCGAGGAGCCCGCGTTCGCCCCGTACCCGGCGGCGCTGGCCGGGCGGCCGGTGGCCGAGCGGGCGGACGGTGCGGTGTGGACGCTGACCTTCACTGCGGCCCGGGGCGGCGGGGTGAGCGAGCTGGTGCTGCCGGGCACCGGGTACCCCCGGGGGGTGCGGGTCACGGTCGGCGGGGTCCGGGCGGCGGTGGTGGACGTCCGGCAGCCCGACGGGGACCGGGCCGGGGTGGCCCGGATCCGGCTGCCCGCCGCCCCGACGGGGGCGACCGTCACGGTGACGGTCGCCCCGCGCTGAGGGCCGCCGGCGAGGCCGGCGGCCCGGGGCGGCCGGGGATCAGAGCAATCCGCGGCGGGCCAGCAGCGGCGTGGTGTCGGGCTCGCGGCCGACCACGGCCCGGAAGCACTCGAGCGCGTCGCGGCTGCCGCCCCGGGAGAGCAGCTCGGCCCGGAACACCTCGCCGCTGTCGCGCACGCTGCGGCCGTTGCTGCGGAACCACTCCACGGTGTCGGCGTCCAGCACCTCGGACCACAGGTAGGCGTAGTAGCCGGCGCTGTAGTCGTCCGAGAAGGAGTGGCTGAAGTAGGTGGTGCGGTAGCGCGGCGGGATCCCCGGCACGTCCAGGCCGGCCTTGGCCAGCGCGGCGGCCTCGAACTCCTCGGCGTCGGCGATCTCCACCCCGGCGGGCACGGTGTGCCAGGCCAGGTCGAGCACGGCCGCCGCGAGGTACTCGACGGTGCGGAAGCCCTGGCCGAAGGTCCCGGCGGCCTCCAGCCGCTCCAGCAGCTCGGCGGGCAGCGGCTCGCCGGTGCGGTGGTGCCGGGCGTAGTTGGCCAGCACCTCGGGCCAGGTCATCCACACCTCGTTGACCTGCGAGGGGAACTCGACGAAGTCGCGCGGCACCTCGGTGCCGGAGAACAGCGGGTAGCGGACCGCCGAGAACAGGCCGTGCAGCGCGTGCCCGAACTCGTGGAACAGCGTCCGCACCTCGTCCCAGCTGAGCAGCGCGGGCTCGCCGGGCGCGGGCTTGGCGATGTTGAGGTTGTTGACCACCACCGGGCGCTTGCCCAGCAGCTCCGACTGCTGGACCAGTTCGTTCATCCAGGCGCCGCCGCGCTTGGTGTCACGGGCGTGGAAGTCGGCGAGGAACAGGCCGAGCGGGGTGCCGTCCGCCTCGAAGACCTCGAAGGTCCGGGCGTCCGGGTGGTACGCCGTCAGGTCGGTGCGCTCGGTGAAGGTCAGGCCGTAGGCGAGCCCGGCGGCGAAGAACACGCCGTCCTGCAGCACCCGCTCCAGCTCCAGGTACGGACGCAGCGCCGAGGCGTCCAGCCGGTAGGTGGACTGCTGGACCTTCTCGGCGTAGTAGGCCCAGTCGTGCGCGCCGAGGTCGGTGATCCCGTCGGCCGCGGCGGCCGCGGCGAGTTCGGCGCGCTCGCGTTCGGCGTTGGCGACGGCGGGGGCCACCACCCGGGCGAGCAGCGCCTCGACGGCGGCCACCGTGCCGGCCGTCTCGTCGGCGATCACGTGGTCGGCGAAGGTCGGGTGGCCGAGCAGGGCGGCGCGCTCGGCCCGCAGGCCGGCCAGCCGGATCGCCAGCGGGCCGTTGGTGTCGGCGGCCCGGCCGAGGGCCGCGGTCAGCAGCCGTTCGCGCAGGGCGCGGTCGGTGAGCTGGGCGAGCTCGGGCTGGTTGGTGATGTTCTTCAGGCTGAGTACGTACCGGCCGTCCAGACCGAGCGCGCGGCCGTTCTCGGCGGCCGCGGCGACGGCGTCCTCGGACAGGCCCGCCAGTTCCTCGGCCCGGTCCAGCACGATCGCCCGCTCCTTGTTGGCGGCGCGCAGGTTCTTGCGGAAGGCGGCCGCGCCGGAGGCGAGTTCGGTGTTGATCTCGCGCAGGCGCCGCTGCTCGTCGGCGCCGAGCCGGGCGCCGGCCCGTACCAGCCGGGTGTGGTGGCGCTCCAGCAGCCGCAGCGACTGGGCGTCGAGCCCCAGCGTCTCGCGCTGCCGGTGGAGGGTGTCGAGCCGGGCGAACAGGGCCTGGTCGAGCTGGATCGCGTCGTCGTGCGCGGCCAGCCGCGGGCTGATCTCGGCGTCCAGCTCCTGCACGGCGGCGGTGGCGTCGGAGCCGGACTGGTTGAAGAAGACCAGGACGACCCGGCGCAGCAGCGCGCCGGAGCGCTCCAGCGCCACCACGGTGTTCTCGAAGTCGGCCGGCCGCGGATCGGCGGTGATCGCCGCGATCTCGGCGAGCTGGTCGGCCATGCCGCGCTCGAAGGCGGGCGCGTAGTGCTCTTCCCGGATCTCGGCGAAGGGCGGCAGTTCGTAGTCCAGGGTGCTGGGCTCGAAGAAGGGGTTGAGACTCATTCGACCGACCCTACGCGGTGGTGTCCGCACTGCCTACCGTCGATTTTCCGATGGCCCGTCAGTCGATGGCGGGCCAGTCCCAGCCGAGTTGGAGGAAGAGGCCGAGGCGGTCGGAGACGCCCCGGATCTCGCTGATCCGGCCGTCCCGCACGGTGAACTCGAAGATCGCCTCGTTGCGGAAGGAGCGGCCGGTCGGCCTCGGCATCCGCGGGTGCGCGCCGGAGCTGACGCCGCTCTGGGTGATCCGGGCGACCACCGTGTCGCCCTCGGCGGTCAGCCGGTCGATCTCGGCCCGGTACGGCGCCAGGGCCGTCAGCTGGGTCTCGATCGCCGCGAAGGCGGCGCCCGGCTCGTCCGGCTCACCGTGGATGATCTTGTTGTGGTCGATCACGTCGGCCGCCAGGTAGTCCCCGAGATCGTCGATCCGGTATTCGTTCAGCGCCGTGAAGAAGCCGGCGACCAACTGCTTGTTCTGCTCGGTGCCCATCGTTCCACGCTCTTTCTTACAGTGTAAGAGTGCCGTCGCGCAGTACTGTGCTCTTACGCCGTAAGAAAGTCAAGGGGACCACCATGGCAGCGACCGCCAGGCGCGCCGGGCTCAACCGCACCAAGGTGCTCCGGGCCGCGCTCGAACTCGCCGACCGCGAAGGCGTCGAGCGACTCTCGATGCGCCGGCTCGGCACCGAACTCGGCGTCGAGGCCATGACGCTCTACCACTACGTCCCCAACAAGGGCGCCCTGCTGGACGGCCTGGTCGAACTGGTGGTCGCCGCCGTCCGGCCCGGCCCCCCGGCCGGTGCCGACGACCCAGTCGACGACCCCACCGCCGACGACCCCGCGCACTGGCCCGCCCGGCTGCGCGCCTTCGCGGTCGCCTTCCGCACCCAACTGCTGCGCCACCCCGGGGTGATCCCGCTGGTCGCCACCCGCCCGGTCGGCTCCCCCGACGCCCTGCGGGCGGTCGAGGAGACCGCCGCCGCACTCGGCCGGGCCGGCCTCCCCCCGCTCCTCGCACTGCGGATCGTCAACGCCGTCGCCACCTTCGTGATCGGCCACTGCCTCGCCGAGGCCGCCACCACCCCGGGCCACCCCGAGGAGCCCGCACCCGCCCCCGACCTGACCGGATTCCCCACCCTGGCCGCCGCCGTCGCCGACGGCCTCGGCACCCCGGCCGACCACCAGGCCCGCTTCGACCTCGCCCTGGACGCCCTGATCACAGGCCTCGCCGCCACCCCCCGCTGAACCGGACCACGACCGGCCGACCACGACCGGCCGTCCGACCACGACCGGCCGACCGGGCCTGCCCGCCACTGTCCGACCCACCCGCTACCGTCGGACCCGCCCCGCGGACCACCCGCATCCCGCCCACGAGAGGAGGCACCGCCGATGGCCACCCCCGCCACCCCCGCCGCACCACCACCCAGCGCACCCCGCTACGCCCTCGCACCCGACCCGCACGGCCCCGGCGGCCGCCTGCAACCACTGGACGACACCGGCACCCCGCTCGGCCCCCCGGTCCACCACCCCGCCCTCACCACCGCCGTGGCCGCGATCGAGACCGCCGGGCAGCCCCGCTGGGTCTGGGCCGCCGCCGACAGCGGCTACACCCCGCTCCTGCCCCTGCGCCTCGCCCGCTGCCACGACCTGCGACTCACCGAGGCCCTGCTGCTCGGCCACGAGGGCCACTGGGGTGCGCCCCGCTCGCTCGGCGCCGCCTGGGCCAGGCTGAACCGCCGGCCCGTCCCCGCCGACCTCCCCGAGGCCGCCGTCGACGACCAGGACAGCCTGTTCACCCCCGACCGCCTCCAACTCCCCCCGGGCACCGACCAGCTGGCCGCCGTGGTGGCCGTCCACGCCGAGCAGCAGCGCCGGATCGCCGCCATCGCCGACCCCGCCGCCCGCGCCCGCTTCCGGCTGCTCACCGCCGCCGAATCCGCCGGCGCCCTGCTGGCCGCCGAGATGGCGTACGACGGCCTGCCCTGGCGCGCCGACGTCCACGACCTGCTGCTCACCGACCTGCTCGGCCCACGCCCGGCCATCCCCGGCACCCCGCCAAGACGGCTGGCCGAACTCACCGTCGAACTCCAGCAGGCCCTCGGCGCCCGCCCGTTCAACCCCGACTCGCACACCCAGGTGCTGCGCGCCTTCGCCGACCAGGGCATCCAGCTGAGCTCCACCCGCAGCTGGGAGCTGCGCTCGGTGGACCACCCCGCGGCCGCCCTGATGATCCGCTACAAGGAGCTCTCCCGGCTGCACGCCGCCCACGGCTGGGCCTGGCAGGACACCTGGGCGCGCGGCGGCCGGTTCCGGCCCGAGTACGTGGTCGGCGGCGTGGTCTCCGGGCGCTGGGCCAGCCGCGGCGGCGGCGCGCTGCAGATCCCCCGGGTGCTGCGCGGCGCCGTGGTCGCCGACCCCGGCTGGGCCCTGGTCGTCGCCGACGCCGCCCAGCTCGAACCACGCGTGCTCGCCGCGCTCTCCCAGGACGCCGGCCTCGCCCGCAGCGCCGCCGGCGGCGACCTGTACGAGGCGCTCGCCGCCACCGCCTTCCAGGGTGACCGGGAGAAGGCCAAACTCGGCCTGCTCGGCGCCATGTACGGCCAGACCAGCGGCGACATCGGCCCGCTGCTGGCCACCCTGCGCCGCCGCTACCCGGCCGCGATGGGGTACGTCGAGGCCGCCGCCCGCACCGGCGAGGACGGCGGCGTGGTGCACTCCAGGCTCGGCCGCGCCTGCCCACCGCCGTCCGCGGCCTGGCTCGACCTCACCGAGGCCCCCGAGACGGCGGCCGACACCGGGGGCCGCTCGGCCCGCGCCCGCGGCCGGTTCACCCGCAACTTCGTCATCCAGGCCAGCGGCGCCGACTGGGCGCTGGCCGTGCTGGCCTCGCTACGCCGCCGGCTGACCGCGCTCAGCAGCGGCGAGGACCGCCCGCACCTGGTGTTCTTCCAGCACGACGAGGTCATGGTGCACACCCCGCTCGACCTCGCGGACCAGGTCGCGGCGGCGGTCGGCGAGGCCGGCGAGGAGGCCCGGGTCCTGGTGTTCGGCGACACCCCGGTCCGCTTCCCGCTCAGCACCGCCGTGGTCGAGCGCTACTCCGACGCCAAGTAGCCGCCCCCGTCCCGCGTCAGAACTTGCGGTGGTGCCAGGCCTGTTCGGCCGCCGCCGCCACCTCGGCCAGCCCCGCCCCGGTGGACGCCGTCACCACCGCGGCCACCGCACCCTCCACGAACGGCGCGTCCACCAGCACCGCCCCGCCGCCCGGCAGGTCGGCCAGCACCGCGCGGGCGGTCAGCACCGAACTTCCGAGGTCGGGCACCAGCACCACCCCGGCGCCGCCGTCCGCCACCCGCACCGCCTCGGCGATCAGCTCGTACCCCGTGCCGAGACCGCCGTCCGCCGTCCCCGCCGCCACCAGCACGGTCACCCGCCCGCCGCCCAGCTCCGCCAGCAGCTCGCGCAGCCCCCCGGCGAGCGCGGCGCTGTGCGAGACCAGGACGACCGCCACCACAACATCCATGGGACGAGCGTAACTCCGCCCGGCGATGCGGCCGTTCGGGTTCGCTCCGGGCCACGCCGGACGGCCGGGGACGACGGCGGCCGGGCCCGGCGTACCGTCGACCCGAGGGCCCGCGGGACCCGCCGAGGGGAGCCACCACCGTGAAGAAGCTGATCAACGACCCGGCGACGGTCCTGCCGGACGCACTGGCCGGGTTCGCCGCCGCCCACCCGGGCCTGGCCGTCGACCTGACCGCGCGGGTGATCGCCAGAGCGGACCGGCCCGGCCGCCCGAAGGTCGCCCTGGTCTCCGGCGGCGGCTCCGGCCACGAACCACTGCACGCCGGCTTCGTCGGGCCCGGCATGCTGGACGCGGCCTGCCCCGGCGAGATCTTCACCTCCCCCGTCCCCGACCAGGTGCTCACCGCCATCCGCACCGTCGAGCAGGGCCGGGGCGTCCTGCTGGTGGTCAAGAACTACACCGGCGACGTGATGAACTTCCGGCTCGCCGCCGAACTCGCCGACGAGCAGGGCATCGAGGTCCGCACCGTCCTGGTCGACGACGACGTCGCGGTCGAGGACTCCACCTGGACGGCCGGGCGCCGCGGCACCGGGGCCACCGTCCTGGTCGAGAAAGCCGCCGGGGCCCTCGCCGAACGCGGCGCCGGCCTTGACGAGGTCGCCGCCCTCGCCGCTCGGGTGAACGCCGCCTCCCGGTCCTTCGCCATCGCCCTCACCGCCGCCACCGTGCCCGCCGCCGGACGCCCCGGCTTCGACCTGCCCGAGGACGCGATCGAGGTCGGCGTCGGCATCCACGGCGAACCGGGCCGGCGCCGCGAGCCGCTGCGCCCCGCCCGGGACCTGGCCGCCGAGGTGGTCGACACCATCCTCGCCGACCACCGCGCCCTGGCCGCCGGCGACCGGCTGATCGCCCTGGTGAACGGCCTCGGGGCGACCCCGCTGCTGGAGCTGTACCTGGTCTTCGGCGAGGTGCACGCCCGGCTCGCCGGACACGGCCTGGAGATCGCCCGCAACCTGGTCGGCAACTACGTCACCAGCCTGGACATGGCCGGGTTCTCCCTCACCCTGGCCAAGGCCGACGACGAACTGCTGGACCTCTGGGACGCCCCGGTGGCCACCCCGGCCCTGCACTGGTCCTGACGGCCCACCCGCCCGAACCACCCCCGCCCCGCCTCCGCCCCGCCCCCGACTGCCGAGGAGACCGCCGATGAACACCCAGGACGGCCCGGACGGCCCCGGCGGCCAGGATGCCCCGGGCACCCTGGACACCGCCCTAGCCGCCGCCTGGCTGGCGGCCGCCGCCCGCGCCGTCGAGGAGCACGAACAGGAGCTGACCGCCCTCGACTCGGCGATCGGCGACGGCGACCACGGCAGCAACCTGCGCCGCGGCTTCACCGCCGTCCGCCTGCTGCTCCCCGACCCCACGGCGGACCCGGGACCACCCGGCACCCGACCGGACGGCAGCGAGCCGGACAGCACCGGACAGGACGGCACCGATCAGGACAGCCCCCGCGACCTGCTGCGCACCGCCGGCACCACGCTGATCTCGACGGTCGGCGGCGCCAGCGGCCCGCTGTACGGCAGCGCGCTGCGGGCGATGGGCGCGGCGCTGCCCGACGGGCCGGCGGACGCCGCCCAACTGGCCGCGGCGCTGGCCGCCGGGCTGGCGGCGGTGCAGGGGCTCGGCGGGGCCGTCCTCGGCGACAAGACCATGGTGGACGCCCTGGCCCCGGCGGTGGAGGCGTTCCGGGCCGCCGCCGACCGGGGGCTGCCGCAGGCCGCCGAGGCCGCCGCCCGGGCCGCCGAACAGGGCGCCGCCGCCACCGAACCGCTCCAGGCCCGCAAGGGCCGGGCCTCCTACCTCGGCCCGCGCAGCACCGGCCACCGCGACCCGGGCGCACAGTCCACCGCACTGCTGCTGCGGGCACTGGCCACCGCCGCCGGGGCGCCATCGGCCGGGCCACCCGGGTGAGCCGGACCGGGCGGGTCAGCCGGACCGGCCGGGGCGCCCGGTGCCGTTCCCGTCGGCGCGGCTGATCAGCATCAGCAGCGCGTCGTCCCCGAGCTCACCGCCGGTGTGCACCAGCAGGTCGGCGTAGACCCGGCCGACCGCCGACTCCAGTTCGGCCGGGGAGCGGGCCGCCCCCGACACCAGCGGGCCGACCCGCTCGGCCAGCGGGTAGAAGTCACCGGTGCTGTGGTGCCTGGCCTCCACCACCCCGTCGGTGTACAGCACCAGGACGTCGCTCGCGCCGAACGGCACCCGCATCGCCTCCGGCTCCCCGACCGCGAGGCTGCCGAGCCCGAGCGGCACCCACGGGTCGGCGGCCTCCAGCACCGTCACCGCGCCGTCCCGCCCGACCTGGATCGGCGGTACGTGCCCGAAGTGCAGCAGCTCGACCTGCTCCCCCTCACCGAACTCGGCGAACAGCGCGGTGGTGAACTCACCGTCCGGTACGTGCCGCTGCACGCTGGCCTCGATCCGGGCCGCGACCTCGGGCAGCCGCCGCTCGTCGTAGGCCGCCTCACGGAACGCGCCGAGCACCACGGCCGCGGTCTGCACCGCGCCCAGCCCCTTGCCGCGGACGTCGCCCACCAGCACCCGGGTGCCGTTCGGTGTCTCCAGCACCGAGTACAGGTCACCGCCGATCCGGGCGGCGTCCGCCGCGGAGACGTACCGGACGGCGAGGCGCAGCGGCCCGACGGCCGGTTCGGGCTGGCGCAGCAGCGCCCGCTGCGCGGCCTCGGCGACCGAGCTGACAGCCGCGAACGCCGCCGCGCGGCGCATCCGCAGGCTCGCCACCCAGGCGCTGAAGACGGTAAGCGCGAAGTAGCTGAGCATCGCGCCGAACAGGAACCGGCCGTCGTTGAGGTCGGCCACCTGGTCGTAGTAGCTCAGGCCGATCAGCGCGGCCAGGCCGACCGCGCAGACCGACAGCAGTTCCATCGGCCGCAGGGTGAGCCCGGCGATGGACGGGACGACCACCATGAGCGGGGCGAGGTAGCGGTCCTGGCCGGAGAGGAAGTCGGCCAGTGTGACGATCAGGATGGCGAGTGCGGCGGGCGCGGCCCGGCGCCGGAACGAGAGATCCTGCAGGTCGGTGGCGAGCAGCGCCCGGCTGCGGCGGGACTGCGGCACCGCGCCGGCTCTGGGCAGGCCGGGCCTGCCGCGGCTGTTCCAGGACACCTTTCGAACATATCGGACACCTGGTCCCCCCGCGCCGCGTCCCGGCGGGCGGGCTCGCGGGGACGCCGGGACGGCCCGCGGCTCCGGTTGGGCCGCTCGGCCGACCGGGCACCAGAACGGGCGAATCCCCGCGATCCGGTGCCGGGGTTGCGGCCGGCGGCAGCCATGCTGCGATGCAGAGCACACGCACCGCCCCACCCTGAAATACCCCTGGGGGGTATGGTGTTGTGAGTAGCCAGACCCGCGGGCGGCCGCCCGCGCCGCCCCACTTCCGGAGGTCCCCGTGTCCAGCACCATCACCTACACCGTCACCGGCATGAGCTGCGGCCACTGCGAGAAGTCGGTGAGCGCCGAGGTCTCCGTCCTGCCCGGCGTCACCGAGGTCGCGGCGGACGCCAAGGCCGGCACGGTGACCGTGTCGGCGGCGGCGCCGCTGGCCGAGGAGCAGCTCCGGGCCGCCATCGACGAGGCCGGATTCGCCCTGGTCGGCCAGGCGGTCTGAGCCCCGCCGCGGGGCGGTCCCGGTGGACCGCGGCCGCCCCGACCCCGGCCCTTCCCCCCTCACCGGCTCTTCCGATCGGAGCAGACCGAGCCATGAGCACCACCCAGGGCATAGCCCCCGCCACCGAGCGGGTGGAACTGTCGATCGGCGGGATGACCTGCGCCTCCTGCGCGGCGCGGATCGAGAAGAAGCTCAACCGGATGGACGGCGTCGAGGCCACGGTGAACTTCGCCACCGAACGGGCCCGGGTCGACTTCGGCCCGGCGGTGAGCGTGGCCGACCTGATCGCCACCGTGGAGCGGACCGGCTACACCGCGGAGCTCCCCCCGCCCCCGCTGCCCCCCGAACCGGCCGCGCACCCCGCCCCGGGGCAGGCCGCGGCCACCGAACGGCCCGCCGCCGGGCCCGACCCGCTCCGCGACCGGCTGCTGGTCAGCGCCGCGCTGGCCGTCCCGGTGGTCCTGCTGTCGATGGTCCCCGCCCTGCAGTTCGACAACTGGCAGTGGCTGGCCTTCGCCCTCACCGGCCCGGTCGTCGTCCACGGCGGCCTGCCGTTCCACCGCGCCGCCTGGACCAACCTCCGGCACGGCGCCGCCACCATGGACACCCTGGTCTCGCTGGGCACCCTGGCCGCGTTCGGCTGGTCCGTGTGGGCGCTGTTCCTCGGCCACGCCGGGATGCCGGGCATGCGGCACGGCTTCACCCTGGCGGTCGGCGGCGAGGACGCGTCGAGCACGCTCTACCTGGAGACCGCCGCCGCCGTCACCGTGCTGATCCTGCTCGGCCGCTGGTTGGAGGCCCGCTCCAGGCGCCGGGCCGGAGCGGCCCTGCACGCCCTGCTCGACCTGGGCGCCAAGGACGTCGCGGTCCTCCGCGACGGCCACGAGGTCCGGCTCCCGGTCTCCCTGCTCACGGTCGGCACCCGGTTCGTGGTCCGGCCCGGCGAGAAGATCGCCACCGACGGCACCGTGGTCGAGGGCAGCTCGGCGGTCGACGCCTCGATGCTCACCGGCGAGTCCGTCCCGGTGGAGGTCACGGCCGGCGACCCGGTCACCGGCGCCACCGTCAACGCGGGCGGACGGCTGGTGGTCGAGGCCACCCGGATCGGCGCCGACACCCAGCTGGCCCGGATGGCCCGCCTGGTCGAGGAGGCGCAGAACGGGAAGGCCGCCGCGCAGCGGCTGGCCGACCGGATCTCCGCGGTCTTCGTCCCGGTGGTGGTCCTGATCGCGCTCACCACCCTGGTCGCCCACCTGCTGGCCACCGGCAGCCCCACCGGGGCGTTCACCGCCGCCGTCGCGGTACTGATCATCGCCTGCCCGTGCGCCCTGGGCCTGGCCACCCCGACCGCGCTCATGGTCGGCACCGGCCGGGGCGCCCAGCTGGGGATCCTGATCAAGGGCCCCGAGGTCCTGGAGACCACCCGCCGGGTGGACACCGTCGTCCTGGACAAGACCGGCACCGTCACCACGGGCCGGATGTCCCTGGTCGCGGTGCACACCGCGGACGGCACCGGCGAGGCCGAGGCGCTGCGCCTGGCCGGCGCGCTGGAGCACGCCTCCGAGCACCCGATAGCGGCGGCCGTGGCCGGCGCCGCCGCCGAACGGCTGGGCGCACTGCCCGCCGTCGACGGCTTCGAGAACACCCCCGGGCTCGGCGTACGGGGCCACGTGGACGGGCACGCCGTCCTGGTCGGCCGGCCGGCCCTGCTGGCCGACCGCGGGCACCTGCTGCCGCCCGCCCTGGCCGAGGCCGTCCGCGCCGCCGAGGCCGCCGGCCGGACCGCCGTCGCGGTCGGCTGGGACGGCGCCGCCCGGGCCGTCCTGGAGATCGCCGACACCGTGAAGCCGACCAGCGCCGCGGCCGTCGCCGAACTGCGCGCCCTGGGCCTGCGCCCGGTCCTGCTGACCGGTGACAACCGGGCGGTCGCGGCATCGGTCGCCGCCGAGGTCGGGATCGCCCCCCAGGACGTCCTGGCCGAGGTCCTGCCGGAGCAGAAGGTCGCCGAGGTCCGGCGGCTGCAGGCACAGGGCCACTCGGTGGCGATGGTCGGCGACGGCGTCAACGACGCCGCCGCGCTCGCCCAGGCCGACCTCGGCCTCGCCATGGGCACCGGGACGGACGCGGCGATCGAGGCCGGCGACCTGACCCTGGTCCGCGGCGACCTGCGCTCGGCCGCCGACGCGATCCGGCTCGCCCGCCGCACCCTGGCCACCATCAAGGGCAACCTGTTCTGGGCGTTCGCCTACAACGTGGCCGCGATCCCGCTCGCCGCGGCCGGGCTGCTCAACCCGGTGGTGGCCGCCGCCACGATGGCCTTCTCCTCGGTCTTCGTGGTCACCAACAGCCTGCGGCTGCGCAACTTCCGGGCCTCCTGACCCGCCGCCCCGCACCTGCGGCGGCGGGCGGGCCCGGACGGCGTCACCGTCCGAGCAGCTCGCCGCCGTTGCAGTGCAGGATCTCGCCGGTGATGAACCCGGCGTCCGGCGAGGCCAGGAAGTAGACCGCCGACGCGACCTCGCCGGACTCGCCGATCCGGCCGACCAGGGTGCGGGCCGCCCGCCGGGAGACCTCCGCCTCGTCCAGCCGCGGCCCGAAGAACTCGGTGCCCGAGACGGTACCCGGCGCCACGATGTTGGCGGTGATGCCGGAGGGACCGAGCTGGGCCGCCAGGAAGTGGTTCCAGGCGTGCAGCGAGGCCTTGGCCGCCCCGTACGAGCCGGCTCCGCGCAGCGCGGCGATCGAGCTGACCGTGACCACCCGGCCGGAGCCCGGGGTGAGCCGGTCGCGGATCGACTCGGTGAGCATCACCACGGTGAGCACGTTGCGTTCGAAGTCCCCGCGCCAGCGGGCCAGCACCGCGTGCGGCCCGGCGCCGATCACGGTCTCCCGGCTGCCGGCGTTGTTCACCAGGACGTCGATCCGCTCCGGCAGCGACGGCAGCACGGCCTCCACCGCGTCCGGGTCGGCGAGGTCGCACACCACCGGGGTCACCCGGGGACCGAGCTCGGCCGCGGCCCGTTCCAGCACCGCCCGCCGCCGCCCGACGATCACCACCTCTTCGCCCGCCTGGGCGAACCGCCGAGCCACCTCGTACCCGATACCGGTGCCACCACCGGTCACCACGACGTTCCTGGTCATCTGCGCAACACCCTCCCTGCCCAGCCACCGCTCCGCCGCACTTGCGGGGCGGTCCGTCCGGAATGGTCCGATTCCTATCACGCTGGGTTGCCATGACTGCGAGGAGGGTGACACAGCGCGCCCGACGTAGGGTGTGATAAGGGCCGCGAACGGGCCCGCCCGAGAGGCGACAGCGGAAGCCTTACGAGGGGTGGCACCAGGCGCACACGGAGCGTGGCGAGAGCCAACTCACACCCTCTACCCGTAACTTTGCGCCCCCAGTTACGTCTTACCTTGTACAGCGCGGCAGCTTTCGGTGCGCGGGACCGGTGGAACCACCGTGCCCGCCCTCGGCCTCTGCCGCCGACGGGGCTCCGGCGGGCCCCGGGACGGCCGTCGGCATCGACCGACCATCGACCGACATCGACGGCCTTGGCGCACGACGCCGGGGTACGACCAGGTCCGGGACGCTTTGAGCGGCCGTCTCCGGGCCCCGGTCACTCCCGGGCGTCGTGCGCGCAGCTTGTGTCCCCGGGTGGCCCACACCCCGCCCGCGGACGCCGAAGGGCCCGGCCGCCTGGTGCGGCCGGGCCCTTCGTCACACCCGGGGGCGACGCCTCGCTCAGCGGGCGTCGAGCGGCACGTAGTCGCGGATCGCGGTGCCGGTGTAGATCTGCCGCGGACGGCCGATCCGGCTGGTCGGGTCGTTGATCATCTCGTGCCAGTGGGCGATCCAGCCCGGCAGCCGGCCGAGCGCGAACAGCACGGTGAACATGCTGGTCGGGAAGCCCATGGCGCGGTAGATCAGACCGGTGTAGAAGTCCACGTTCGGGTAGAGCTTGCGCGAGACGAAGAAGTCGTCGCTCAGCGCGTGCTCCTCCAGCTTGAGCGCGATGTCCAGCAGCTCGTCGGACTTGCCCAGCTGGCCGAGGACCTCGTGCGCCAGCTCCTTGACCAGCGCGGCACGCGGGTCGAAGGCCTTGTACACGCGGTGACCGAAGCCCATGAGCTTCACGCCGTCCTCGCGGTTCTTGACCTTGCGGATGAAGGCGTCGACGTCGCCGCCGTCCTTCTTGATCTGGTCCAGCATCTCCAGCACGGCCTGGTTGGCGCCGCCGTGCAGCGGACCCCACAGCGCCGAGATGCCCGCCGAGATCGAGGCGAACAGGTTGGCGTGGCTGGAACCGACCAGGCGCACCGTGGACGTCGAGCAGTTCTGCTCGTGGTCCGCGTGCAGGATCAGCAGCTTGTCCAGCGCGTTGACGATCACCGGGTTGAGCTCGTAGTCCTCGGCGGGGACCGCGAAGGTCATCCGGAGGAAGTTCTCCACGTAGCTCAGGTCGTTGCGCGGGTAGACGAAGGGCTGGCCCATCGCCTTCTTGTACGCGTACGCCGCGATGGTCGGCAGCTTCGCCAGCAGGCGGACCGTCGACAGGTGACGCTGGGCCGCGTCGAACGGGTTGTGGCTCTCCGGGTAGAACGTCGAGAGCGCACCGACCACCGAGGACAGCATCGCCATCGGGTGGGCGTCCCGCGGGAAGCCCTGGTAGAAGCGCTTCACGTCCTCGTGCAGCAGGGTGTGCTGGGTGATCTCGTTGGTGAAGACCGCGAGCTCGCCCTCGGTCGGCAGCTCACCGTTGATCAGCAGGTACGCCGTCTCGATGAAGTTGCCGCGCTCGGCGAGCTGCTCGATCGGGTAGCCGCGGTAGCGGAGGATGCCGTTGTCACCGTCGACGAAGGTGATCGCCGACTTGTACGCAGCGGTGTTGCCGAAGCCGTTGTCCAGGGTGACCAGACCGGTCTGCGGGAGCAGCTTCGAGATGTCGAAGCCGGCGTTGCCCGCAGTGCTCTCGACGACGGGGTACTCGAACTCGTCGTCCTGGTACCGCAGTACTACCGATTTGTCGCTCACGTCTTCCTCACCGACGAAATGAATCCTCATCCGAGTGCCTGACCGTCTCTACGATCCCCCATCCGGAGGATGGCCGCGCACCCGGGGTGGGCCGGAAAGGGGCCCGTCCTACAAAAGCTGTCGCCGCAGCCGGTATGAACCGGACAAGATCGGCACCAGACCAGGTTCCGCCCTAAATCTCTTCACGTCAAGACAACCTCCGACCGTACCCGACCCTTGGGCGATCATCCAGTTGCCAACCGGTGGTCCAGCGCCGAATGCCGCCGACCTGCACTGACGGCCCGGACCGCCTGACCGATCGCCCTGCGCGACCCCACCAGCACAACCAGTCGTTTCGCCCGCGTCACGGCGGTGTAGAGCAGATTTCGCTGCAGCATCGTCCACGCCGACGTAGTGACGGGAATCACCACTGCCGGGTACTCACTCCCCTGCGAACGGTGGATCGTCACCGCGTACGCGTGCGCCAGCTCGTCCAGCTCGTCGAAGTCGTACGGCACCTCCTCGTCCTCGTCGGTCAGCACCGTCAGCCGCTGCTCCTCCACACTCAACGAGGTCACCACCCCCACCGTGCCGTTGAAGACCCCGTTCAGCCCCTTCTCGTAGTTGTTGCGGATCTGGGTCACCTTGTCCCCCACCCGGAACGTCCGCCCGCCGAACCGCCGCTCCGCCAACCCCTCCCGGGCCGGCGTCACCGCCGCCTGCAACAGCGTGTTCAGATTCCCCGCCCCCGCCGGCCCCCGGTGCATCGGCGCCAGCACCTGAACGTCCCGCCGCGGATCCAGCCCGAACCTCTGCGGGATCCGCCGCGCCACCACGTCCACCGTCAACCCCGCCGCCCGCTCGGTGTCGTCCTCCGCGAACAGGAAGAAGTCCGGCAACCCGTCCGTGACCGGCACCAGCCCCTCGTTGATCCGGTGCGCGTTGGTCACCACCCCCGACTGCTGCGCCTGCCGGAAGATCCTGGTCAACCGCACCGACGGCACCGGACCACCCGGCGCCAGCAGATCCCGCAGCACCTCACCCGCCCCCACCGACGGCAACTGGTCCACATCCCCCACGAACAGCAGGTGCGCCCCCGGCGCCACCGCCTTCACCAGCTTGTTCGCCAGGATCAGATCCAGCATCGACGCCTCGTCCACCACCACCAGGTCCGCGTCCAACGGCCGGTCCCGGTCGTACGCCGCATCCCCACCGGGCCGCAGCTCCAACAACCGGTGCACCGTGGACGCCTCCGCACCCGTCAGCTCCGCCAACCGCTTCGCCGCCCGCCCGGTCGGCGCCGCCAGCACCACCTTCGCCTTCTTCGCCAGCGCCAGCGTCACGATCGACTTCACCGTGAACGACTTGCCGCAACCCGGCCCGCCCGTCAGCACCGCGACCTTCTCCGTCAGCGCCAACCGCACCGACTCCCGCTGCTCCGGCGCCAGATCGGCCCCCGTCCGCTTCGCCAACCAGCCGAGCGCCGCCTCCCAGTCCACCTCCGCGAACCCCGGCATCCGGTCCGACTCCGCCCGCAGCAACCGCAACACCTGGTTCGACAGCGACACCTCGGCCCGGTGGAACGGCACCAGGTACACCGCCGTCACCGGCTGCCCCTCCGCCCCCGGCACCCGCTCCCTGACCACCCCCTCCTCGGCCACCAGCTCAGCCAGGCAGTCGATCACCAACCCGACGTCCACCTGCAGCAGCTTCACCCCGTCCGCGATCAGCCGCTCCTCCGGCAGATAGCAGTTCCCCTGATCACTGCTCTGCGACAGCGCGTACTGCAGACCCGCCTTCACCCGCTCGGGGCTGTCGTGCGGGATCCCCACCGCCTGCGCGATCCGGTCTGCCGTCAGGAACCCGATGCCCCAGACATCGGCCGCCAGCCGGTACGGCTCGTTCTTCACCACACCGATCGAGGAGTCGCCGTACTTCTTGTAGATCCGCACGGCCAGCGAGGTCGACACCCCCACCCCCTGCAGGAAGACCATCACCTCCTTGATCGCCTTCTGCTCCTCCCAGGCAGCCGCGATCATCCTGGTCCGCTTCGGCCCCAGCCCCGGCACCTCGATCAGCCGGCCCGGCTCCTGCTCGATCACCTCGAGCGTGTCCACCCCGAACTGCGCCACGATCCGCTCCGCGAACCGCGGCCCGATCCCCTTGATCAACCCCGACCCGAGATACCGCTGGATGCCCTGCACCGTCGCCGGCAGCACCGTCGTGTAGTTCTCCACCGTGAACTGCTTGCCGTACTGCGGATGCGACCCCCACCGCCCGAACAGCCGCAGCGACTCCCCCGGCTGCGCCCCCAGCAGCGCACCGACCACCGTCAGCAGATCGTTCGCCCCACGGCCCGTGTCCACCCGGGCCACCGTGTAGCCGGTCTCCTCGTTGGCGTAGGTGATCCGCTCCAGCACCCCCTCCACCTGCGCCAACTGACGCTGGACCTGGGCCTGACCCGGAACCTGACCCGAGGCCTGACCGCCCTGCGGCTGCGCCGCCTGCCGCTGCTGCGTGGCCACTGGGCCCCCTCTCGCTACTGGTGACCGTCCGCTACGCACCGTACCTCCCCGCGCCGACAGCGGTGGCCACGGCGATCAACCCGACCGACGATGCAGAGAGAGCTCGCGCACCCACCGCACGGTCACCCCGCAAGGGAGCACCCGCCATGGTCACCCTGGGCCCGCCGGTCCTGCACAGCCCCGACCCGGCCGCCTCCGCCGCCTTCTACGGGGCCCTGCCCGGCCACCACGGCACCCTGCCGGCCATCCGGCCGACCCCGGCCGGGCTCACCGCTGCGGCCTGGACACCGGCCTTCCTGACCCCCGACCCGGACGCCGTCACCAGGCGCATCCTAGCCGCCGGCGGCACCGCCGGCGCCGACGGCTTCGGCGACCCGACCGGCGCCGAGTTCACCCTGGACCACCATCCGGCGACCGACGACCCGACCGACACCCGGCCCTGGACCGAACTCCTCAGCGTCGACACCGCCGCGGCCAAGGCCTTCTACTGCACGGCCCTCGGCTGGACCGGCCGGGACATCCCCTTCGAGGGCGGAACCTACACCGTGCTAGGGGCCGGCCCGCACGAGAGCACCGGCGGCATCCGACAGCTGCGCGCCGCCGAAGCCGCCACCGGCCTCGGCTCCCACTGGCTGCCGTACCTGGAGGTCGACGACATCGACGGTCTCATCGACCGGGCCCTGCGACTCGGCGCCGTCCTGCGGGAGCCGGCCCGGCAGAGCCCCGGCATCGGCCGTACCGCCCGGCTGACCGACCCACAGGGCGCCCATTTCGCAGCAATGGCCCGGAAATGCGAGAAGCCCCTCCGGGGAACCCGGAGGGGCTTCTACTGAAGAATTGTTCGGCGGCGTCCTACTCTCCCACAGGGTCCCCCCT